>JBCCJE010000174.1:0-8478 GCA_039027925.1 Bacteroidota bacterium | reverse complement strand
GGTACTATGGGGCCAGCGCAGTCATTGGTAAGTATTTTATCTTTTGGAACGCCCTTGTTGATAAGGGCTGTTTTAAAACCTTTGGATAAGACTGTAATTTTATCTACGTAGCGATAAGTCAAAGCACACCATTTTTCGACCAACCTTAAGAGGAATTTATTTTTAAGCATTCCCGTAGCAGCTAGTGTTTCTGGCCATAAGTCATTGATATCGTAAACAATAGGAGTACCTCTAAACAATTTATAAATCATGGCAGGAATACCTACCGGTAATGCTCCGTGGTACGCAAAAATTACGTCAGGTTTATTAACTCTTGGAAGCCCAAAGAAAGTAGCAGAGAAGGCATAACTTAAGTAATTAAGCATCCGACCAAATCCATTTTTACTTTGGTTTGGATAAATAGGAACCCGAATTAGATCAATACCTTTCATTGTTTCTCGATGAAAGATTTTTTGTTGGTAGCCCGAATAGATTTTTCCGTAAGGATAGGAAGGAAAACTTGTCAAAACTTGGACTTCATGCCCTTGTCTTTTTAACTCCATTGCAAAGTCAAGACTCCTTGCGGTAGGTTCAGGATGAAATAATTGTTTGACAAATAGAATCTTCATAAAAAATGACTAAGCATTACTTTTTTGCCAAACCACTCGATTAATATAATCGGTGTACGAAAGGATAATTCGTAATACCTTTTCCGAAACATTGGGCATGGAGTAATCATATACAGGGCGTAGTGTTCTTTCAGTTCCTCTTTGCTGACCGTCCAATACGTGTAGGGCTTGCATTACCCTTTCGATATTTAGCCCTACCATCATTACGGATGCTTCCTCTACGGCTTCGGGGCGTTCGTGTGCTTCTCTAATATTCAAGGCTGGAAAATTGAGTATAGATGATTCTTCCGAAATAGTTCCGCTGTCTGATAAAACCGCCTTAGCATCTTGTTGTAGCTTCACGTAATCAAAAAAACCAAGTGGTTTTAATAGTTTGACCTGTGGGTGAAATTTTACTCCCATTTGTTCTACTCTATTTCGAGTACGAGGATGAGTGGAGACGATAATTGGTAGATCGTACTGCTCAGCAACGGTATTGAGAATATTCACAATTTTTAGAAACTGCTCATCAGGATCTACATTTTCTGCACGATGAGAAGAAACAACGAAGTACTTTTTGGGTTCTACCCCAAGCATAGTAAGTGCTGTAGATTCTTTAATATTTTCTTCATAAAAACTTAAAACCTCATACATGGGGCTACCCGTCTTGATGACTCTTTCTGGGGGCAACCCTTCTCTAAGTAAGTATTCGCGCGCAATGCTGCTATAGGTGAGGTTAATATCACTTACGTGATCTACTATCCGACGATTGATTTCTTCGGGAACACGAAGGTCAAAGCAGCGATTGCCAGCCTCCATATGAAAAACTGGTATTTTCATTCTTTTTGCTGGAATAGCACACAAACAACTATTAGTGTCACCCAATACGAGGAAAGCATCAGGTCTTTCTTGCTTTAATATAGGTTCAATCGTACTAATTATATTACCTATGGTATCAATAGCACTCTTACCCGCAGCATTCAAAAAGTAATCTGGTTTTCGCACTCGAAGATCGTTAAAAAAGATTTCATTCAACTCATAATCATAGTTCTGTCCAGTATGAACCAAGATATGCTCTACACTTTGTTCAGCATCCAAGATGGCCAATACCCGTGATAAACGAATGATTTCTGGTCGAGTACCGACTACTGTCAGTACTTTAAATTTTTTTTCTCGAAAACTCATAGATAAAATATTATCTGGTGGGGGCGTACCTACCTTTTATACATTAACAAAATAAGTGTCCGCATCTTCAGGATTGTATGGTTCATTAATCCAAAATAACGCTATCATCTCTTCATCTCCAATATTTGAAATATTATGGGTGTGCCAGATGGGCATATCCACGTAAGCAGGATTTTCTCCGTCTATGATATAGTCAACTACCTCGTCACTATCAATCTTACGAAGTGAAATTTTTGCTTTTCCTTTAATAACTGCGAAACGCTCTGCCTTACGAGTATGGAAATGGTTTCCGCGAGTAATCCCTGGTTTAGTAGTCGAGAACGAAAATTGTCCCGACGTGTTAGCCCGAACTATTTCTACAAAAGAACCTCGATTATCTGTATGTTTCGTGAACGGTCGGGGGTAATAACTGTGGGGAATATAGCAACGAAAGGTATTAAACAGAGCAAGGTCAAAATCATTTTGGATAGAGGGGAATACGCCTTTCTCTATGTATTCTGCCTTGAAAATTTTTAGCTTATCGAGTAGTTCGGAGACTTTTATAACGTGGAAATAAGGAATATTTACTTTGCCAGCAGTCTTGGATTGCATCAATTTATAAATCTCATCAATCAATTCGTGGACATAGATTAACTGAACAGTAGCATCCTGAATGATAGTAGGATGCTCATCAGTAGCAGCTACTTGATGACAGAACGTCGCTACGAATGAATTATAGTAGGGTTGACCAAATGCTCCAAATACATTTGGAATAATCATCCCTGTAGTTATTGCTCCCGTATCAGTTCCCCATTTTTCTAACAGCTCACGACCTACTTTTTTTGATTTACCATAAAGGTTGTCTCTTTCCTCCTGAGTAGAAGAAGAAATTAAGATATGAGGCGTAACCTCAGCAGATTGACAGGCTTGTATTAATTTTTGGACTAGTGAAATATTAGTATCATAAATCACCTGCGGATTTTCGTGACGATTCAATGCAGCTAGATGAACAATAGTATCACAGCTACCCACAAAATCAGCAAGCTGCTGTGGCTGCTCGAAATATCCCCTACGAAAAGGAATTAGCTCTATGGACTCCTGCAAATTCAAAAAATTGTACAGATGTTGCCCAATAAATCCATCTTGACCTGTAATACCTACTTTCATTTATTTTTTTATTTTTTGCCAATCAAACCAGGAATTGGGTTCAAAACGAAAATCATCACGTTGTGATTCATCCAGGGTCACATCCGAAAAAACTAGCATGGATGAATTTGGTTCTAGTGCTTTAAAGCCATTAATAAAACCAGAAGGAATGTACAAAACTGTACTGTCTGTGGCATCCAGAGTAAAACTAGCAATTGATGAATTTTGTGAGGGCACTTCCCAGTTATCTGGCTGAATCAATTTGACTAAAAACTTCCCCGCAAAAACGTGAAACCATTTTGACTCTCTTTTGTGCCCTTGCCACGCTCGTACAGTAACCGTATCATGGTGACAAATGTAATAAAAACGCTTTACCCTACTCATATCAAAATCATTCGCAAAGGTAATACTACCTCTATCATCTACAAATTTTCCACCCTTTATTAGCTTCGGTATCATACTATTTTTGGTGGGCTAACTGCTCAATATCTTTTCTGATAAAATCCAACTTTAGCAAAAGCTGCTTAGTGCCCTCTACATCTAGACGATGGGTATTATGGGAGTGGTAGTCTTCAATCTTAGAAATATCCTCTTCACCTTCCGAAAAGTATCGTTCATAATTTAAGTCTCGATTGTCCGCAGGGATGCGGTAATATCCTCCCATATCATCTGCTTTCATCATGTCTTCTCTATTCACGAGCGATTCGTAGAGTTTTTCTCCGTGTCGAGTACCGATAATTTTGACAGGATGCTCAACATTATCATAGAGTTCTTTGAGGGCTTGTGCTAGTACTTCAATGGTAGCAGCAGGTGCTTTTTGAACGAAGATATCTCCTGGCTTAGAATGCTCGAAAGCAAACAAAACCAAATCAACTGCATCGTCTAAGGTCATCATAAACCGAGTCATACTAGGGTCGGTAATAGTTATCTCCTTTCCTTGCTGGATTTGATTCACAAAAAGTGGGATCACCGAACCCCTGCTTGCCATTACGTTTCCATAGCGTGTACCGCACAAGATAGTATCACTCGTGGATCTTGCCTTGGCCACCATTACTTTTTCCATTAGGGCTTTGCTCATACCCATAGCATTGATAGGATATACCGCTTTATCTGTACTCAGCACTACCACTCTGTTCACACCGTGGCGTATGGCTGACTCCATGACATTACCAGCTCCAACAACGTTAGTTTTTACTGCTTCCAGCGGAAAAAATTCGCACGAGGGTACTTGCTTTAGTGCGGCCGCATGAAAAACGTAGTCCACTCCACGCATCGCATTATTGATGCTATTGATGTCCCGAACATCACCTATGAAAAATTTTACCTTATTATTCAACAAACGTCGCCGCATATCATCCTGCTTCTTTTCATCTCGACTAAATATCCTAATTTCCCGAATATCAGTATCTAAGAATCGTTTGAGTACAGCATTTCCAAAAGAACCTGTTCCACCTGTGATCAGTAAAGTTTTATCTTTAAACATTTTTATACTTCTTTTATATGAGTTAAATTTTATGCGTTAAAAAATCCAATAATTCAGGCGTTTTACTATGCAGTATCACCTCCGAAGGAGGCAACTCATTTTGCAAAGCGTATTGTACATGCTTCGCAATATCCATAGGGTCATCGGGGGCAAAAGTCAAAGAAGGCTTCACAACTGGTTGGTAGTAAGGCTTTTCACTAACTAGAATTTTTGCACCTAAAATAACGCCTTCAACTAAACTCAATCCTATCGTTTCTTCTAAAGACGGATATACTACGTACTGACATTTCTGAATCCATCCAAATAATACGTCACTAGGAACGATGCCAAGATTCTTAATCTGGGCTCCTCTTTGGTTGAGGGATTCAATTTTAGTAAACAAGGCTTCTGTACCCTTTATTTTCGGCAAAGTTAGATAGAGCCGAGGTGTCAGATCGTTACTTAACAGATATTCCCACGCATCTAGTAAGTGCTTGTGATTCTTGTGGGGCTGATGTGAACTTGGGTAGATAAAAGTACCAGAAATTCTCGTCGGGACATTACTATTTCTAAAATTAATTAGTTTCTCTTCATCGTAAAAAGGTAGAACTATGCATCGATCCGAAGACACTTTGTACTGCTGCAAAAAACGTTTTTTAATCAAAGAAGTCTGGACAATAAAATAGTCTGTATTTTTCAAATTATTTTTAAGATAAAACTTCTTGATTTGGAGCATCAAAAACTCTTTGAGATTAAAAGCGTGATTACCCTCACTCTTTAACAGCAAGGCATTTTGAAAAAATGTAATCACCCGGTAGTCTCCCCGAAAACGTTGAGGCATGGGAAAATTACCAAAACAAAATACCGTAGTAGGCTTCAAGCGTTCGATATTTTCTTGTAGTAATTTTCTTCGGAGCGATAAACCCCCAAAGCTAAAACGGGATTTTTTCTTGGTATTTGACTGGGGTTGAATCAGTTCATTGCCTAGAATGACGTATTCAATTCCTTTTGCTTTAAGTTGTTGTTCCAGATAATCCAGCAATACTTTTCCTCCACTACTTACGATATTTAAAGCATCAATTAATAACATCAAGTCTTGCTAATTTTTTGTATGAATCTTTTTGTACAAATCTAAATATTGCTGAGCAATAATTTCCCGACTATATTTTTTCACATTCTCAAGACCTTTAATGATGAGATTTTCTCTAAACTCATTATCCTCAATAATTTTTTGTATTCCATTTCTTATTGCTTCCACAGAAAATGGATCAACGTGAAGCGCACTATCTTTGGAGATTGTGTTCATTGGTGGAATATTGCTAGTCAAAACGGGTCGTCCCACGGCTTGAGCTTCAATGATTGGCATTCCAAATCCTTCGTAAAAAGATACAAAAGTAACCAGATCAGCTTGTACATACCTCTGATACATTTCCTCATTTGATATATTTGAACACTCCTCATAATCAATATTACCATTTCGAAGCATCTTTTTTTGGTTACTATCTGTTTTCCCAATGATGATTAATTTGCAATTAATATTTTCGATCGCCAGTATAATATTTTCTAAATTTTTATTATCTCTAGTCCCAATTTGGAGGATGTGGGGTTTTTCCCGATTAAATGCTAATTTTTTAAATGCAAAAATTGGATTGTAGGGGTTAGGAATTATTACGATTTTTTCAGGACTACACCCAGTATATTGGATCAACTCTGTTTTGGTTTTCTCAGAAATCACAGTAATATATTGGACATTGCCTACCGCCCAATCAAACCACAATTTTTTAATAAACCATTGCGTAATGGGATTTCTCTTTCTAGTGAGGGTAACACAGTCATGAACAGTTAGCACCGTTGATCTTACTGGCAAACCAAGTGCGACGTAGTGAATATCACCAGTAATATGATTGACATCCTTGACATTTGATCGGCTAAAAAATATATTTTTAATGATAGAGGTCTTTTTATTACTAAAATATGGAACCTCTATTTTGGATACCTTAGCGTTTTCATTTTTTAGTACTTCGTCAAATTCCTCGTAAAGGTTATTAAAGATGCCTTCTATGGAGAAGTTCGAAGCGTTGTGTTTTCTATAGAACAATTGAACCTCCATGATCACTTAATTTTAAATCGTCTGAAAACTAATCCTACTCCAATCGGAACGACAATAAGCATTCTAATGAATCCTACGTACGTAGTCGCTACCCCTGTCTTGTACACTACAATGGAAGATAAAATAGCTAAGTAAACAATAAAACCAAGTAATCCGTGATTCAGGAATTGATAGGCTGCTTTGATGAGTATGCCATAAGCAAAGTATCCCAAAATGATAAATATTGGACCACCTGCCAAGTAAAGATAACCAATAGGTGAAAAAGCAATATTATAAATTAGATCATTGGTCTGTTTATACACATTGACCTTGAACCATAGTCCCCAAGAAACATTTGGAGTTCCTTGAATAAATTTTGGAATAAAAACATCCAAGGGAATCGTCAGGAGTGGTCGGATAAAATTAGGATCGCTTTCCTTTAATCCTTCTAATTCTTTGTATCGGATGGCCATAGCTGCTTCATCAACAAAATTGACACGTGCCGCAAAGTTTTGGACTACCGCCCCATAAATTCGTTCTTGTTGATCTTCACTAAGCTTCTTTCTATATTCCATAAAACTGGAGAGTAGCTCCGTAGGGGATTGACCAACGGGATTTTCTACTAATACGAAGTCTTTATACTCCATAATGATCGAAAAGGCCAAAACAAAAGAAACTATTACAAAACCTAAAAGTGTTTTATTGACTTTCTCCTGCGTAAAATAACTTGATAAAAAGACTAAGATAGAAGTAATGATGATTGGCCCTCGAGCACCAGAGATGGCTGCAAAGAATATCTCCAAACTTAGCACTATCAAGAAAATAACACGCAGCTTATAGGTTCTATTTTTATAATACATCAAACAAATAAATAAGAACGGAACCGTAGAGAAACTTCTTAAAAAACGGGTTTGACTGTACAAGAAACTCACTTGCTCTCCCGATACGGATACAGACTTGTCGATGATTCTTCCAAATAATCCAATTTGAATTAAGTATAACTTCAGTAGGTATCCTATTACAGCTAAGATGAGTACTAAGAGTAACCTAATATCGGAGCCTAATAGTCGTCGGAACTCAAAAGTGTATAAAAATACATTCGAAATTTTTCTTCCTATGGACAATTTAAAACCAAACCACATGAATACCGAAGCTATACAGGTATATGCCATCGTGTAGTTTAGCCAGTATCTTTCTTCATCTAGTGGTGCTGCGAGGACATCAAGAACAAAAGCTCCTTCGTCCAGTAAAAGAAAATTACTCACCCCACCGTTGTACGCAAAGAAATTAGCAATAACTGCGAGCACCACAGGATTGATAAAAAAGTATTTGGGATTAGTTTTGTAAAGCCATCCCAACTCCACAAAATTATACAGTACCAGCAGGAGACTGAGTAAGATAAACCGCTGATGTTCATCACCAATGATATCCATGAATCCCAAGATGATCACAATACCTAAGTATATGAAATAGAGATATAAGGTCTTCACGAACGCTGTTTATTAACTTTTAACAAATCTCTTTAGTTTGTTGAGTCTCGTTATTCTCACTACTCGGACTTTTACTTCTTCGTCCAAAAGAATCCATTGCCGATAAGTAAGCAGTCCCAAAAGAACAATTGGCAAAACAGTATATAGAATTGGGAATGATAAAAAATGCTTAAACGCGTACACAAAAGCAACACACACAATGCCTATCAAGGGCAGCACTCTGTCCTTTAACTTGATCTCATGTCCTACGTCTGCTAAGACCTTCTTGACAAAATGGTAGGGAACCCTCACGGAAGTAAGTATTTCCGTAATCAACATGGCTACTCCCACCCCAACTATTCCAAAAAAATTCAAGAAGATCAATGACAATCCAATAATTGAAATTGACCTGATCAATGTGACAATTACGGAAATAGCTATATGACTTACCTCAAAGGAATTAATCACATCAGAGCATTAGTAATTATCACATTGATCAGGTCAATTTCAATTATTGGATTGTCATTGATCTTCTTGAATTTTTTTGGAATAGTTGGGGTG
>JBCCJE010000173.1:0-8518 GCA_039027925.1 Bacteroidota bacterium | reverse complement strand
TTGATATTTTCTATAACTGGATTAGGAATATTTGAAGTAAAATTATTGGGACCAAACCACTCGTAAGTAGCCCCCGTGTAGATGGGTACACTTAGCTGCACACTTTCTCCCTCACATACGGGAGATACTTGGGTAGTCGCATTGGTAGCCTGCGGCTCAAAATTATCATTAACAATAATATCAACAGGATCAGAATTGGGCGAACTACAATTATTAGTAGTCACTATGACCGCATAGTTTCCTGAATTAGAAGAGTTAGAAGTATCAATGGTAAAATTGGGCGTCGTCGTTGTCCCTAGGGATAAGTTGGAGGTTCCGTTGTTGAAAAACCATTCGTAAGTCACTCCTACCCCTGCGTCGTCGGTCGAGAAGGCAATGGTTTCGCCTTCGCAAAAAACATTTCCCGTAGTAAATATCGTTGGCGTGTTAGTATTGTTAATTGTAATGTTTATGGGAGTAGCGTTAGGCGTGACACAATCATCTACCGTGGCGACCACCGTATATTCACCCGAGTCAGAAGCATCCACACCGTTGATGTCAAGATTTGGAGTGGTCGTCGTTCCTAACGAAATGTTGGTATTTCCATTATTGAAAAACCATTCGTAAGTCACATTATTTCCAGCTACATCATCGGTAGTGAGGGCAAGGGTTTCCCCCTGACAAAAGACTGTTTCCGAAGAAGAAATCTCAGGTGTATCCAAAGCATTGATGGTAACACCTACGGGATTTGAATTTGGAGAACTACAATCATTGATAATTACTTTTACAGCGTAATCCCCTGTATTGGTTACATCTGTATTTGAGATAGAAAAATTAGGCGTACTCGTTGTCCCCAGAGCAATGCTTGACGTCCCATCATCAAAAAACCATTCGTATTCGATGGTACCGTTTCCACTCACATTGTCGGTAGAAAGTTCGATGGTTGCACCGGGGCACAAAGTTGCCGCTGCGACGGCTACCGTAGGTTTCATAATATCGGGACAGCCAGGTTCTCTAAAATTATCAATACCATCACCATCTGAGTCGGGGCAAGGCAATATTCCTCCCGGACATTCAAACTCATCCGTAAGCCCGTCGTTGTCGCTATCCAGTTCGTCCACATCGGGAATACCATCATTATCTGAATCAATACAAGCCGTTTGATCGGGGCATTCGTAACCGTCAATAATACCATCCCCATCTCGATCCACATCTCTGTAATCGGGAGCGAGATCACCATCCAAATCTTTAGGGGAAAAAACCAACGTGATGGGGTCTCCCATTTCATCTTCGTAAGGAAGTCCATTGGCATCTACCGTCGGCGTCCCTACTCCTACCCAACCATCAAAATCACCATCCAAAGCAGGTGCCTCTACGACATCCAAAAGGCCATCATCGTCCGAATCCAAATTATCGTGATCTGGAATATTAGAACTTGTTTTCAGAATTTGGTAAGTGATCGTAGCCGTAGCCGCATCGGGATCGGTAGCAATGTCATTGTATAATCCGTTCACTCCAAAATCACTATTAGGCCCATCAATACGAGCATCCATGTTCGCATCCGCTTCGCCGTGCCCCGCTTCAATCAAATCTGGAATCCCATCATTATCCGAATCCAAATCTAAGTGATCGGGTACACCGTCCAAGTCGGTATCATAAATAGCCGCTAAAGCATCACAAACCCCATCCCCGTCGGCATCGCCGCAAATATTATTTACTTCGGGATCATTAGCATCCAAGTAATTGGGCACTAAATCTCCATCGTTATCTCCACTTGGGTCATTATTATTATCAAAGCAATTGAAGTCTCCCAAGGTATTGCAATATTCTTTTTTGTCAGGTACACCATCGTTATCATCATCCAAATCCACATCATCATAGATACCATCTCCATCAGTATCTTGGATAGTTGGTAAAGAACAATTATCCACTACGTTGATGACGATCTCGCCTTCCTCACTCCCCGAAACATCTTGATACGCCCAGTAATCTAGCATCTTTTTATTTCCCCAATAAAAATTATACGTAAAGGGAATCGTGGTAGGATTGATAGCGGGGGCAGTACCTCCACTCGTAAAGCCACCCACTTCGGTATGATCATAGTAAAAATTATTATCGGGCGCATTCACACCGTTGATTCGAGTAAAAGTAATTCCTCCCGGATTATTCTCAATATCTCGAATCAGGATGTGCATTTCACCAGCACGCATTTCTACCAAATAATTAAGTACTAGACCATTGGTAATATTTAGGTTATCTCCATTGCCATCTTTACCATCCCAGAAGATCGTGTTATTGCCAGCTACGCCATTTTGCGTAATGACCCTATCTATTGGATCAGAAAAATCCCCATCATTATTAATGTCAAGAGAAAAAGCAATCGTGCCCGCCACGTTCGTTCCTAGCGAAATTTCGCCACCTACTCCCGCTTGAACATTGCTGCCTACACAGGTAGGATTTCCATACTCATCCAACGCTGTAAAATTAAATCCGCTAACATTAAGGGTAGCAGTAGTTACGTTTTGAAAAAGCCAAGTCGTATAGGATTCGCCGGTGTAGGCATTACAAGAAGTCGCTGTACTCGGCATATCCGTAGCAGGATTATTAAAGAAAATTTTGTAATTCACCATGCCTTCGTAATCATCGGCTTGCGGTTCGTAGATATAAAAATTTCCCTCCGTCCAGCTACTCGGATCATCATCGTAAGTGTAGGCATCGGTAGCCATGGACTTGTAGGTAGGTTGACGATTATGATCTACGATTCCTACGGAGTTGGCCGCAAAATCAAATCCGTAAGGATCAATATTCGTAAAGTTCAACATATACTGAATACCATCTCTAGTCAGCATGTAAAACATCGGTGAAGTTGTCTTACCACTTCCTGCTATGATGGTTCGGTACTGATTAGTGAATACTCGCCCCGTGAGGGTATTCCCGCCGTCGTTAGCGGCTGCCCCCGTACTTACCGTTGCGTCCCAAGAGACCACCGCCCATTCGTCGGGCTGATGCGTAGCTCTATCCCAAGCCTCGTTATTTTCTAAATTGGTAAATGGATAACCCGAAGTACTAGGTAATACATTGGGAAAACCAAAAATGATAGACCACACGCCTTCGTCGGCAGTACCCACGGGAATGGCAATGGGAATGTATCCCGAACTACCTAATGTACCACCGCCCGTTGGCCCATTAAATTCTTCCACGTGATTATGAATGATTCCGAGACCAGCACTAGCTCCCGAATTATCAAAAGTGCCAAATAAGGTACCATCTGGTTTATAAATTTTTGCAAAACCACCATTAACACCCAAGTGGCTGGCCCCAATGTTTAGGAACTCTCCGCCCTTGGCGTACACCTTTATTTGTTGGACTTCATTGGCCCAATAAAAAAGTCGCTTGCCAGAATAGTTAATAAAATCTACGGAACCTTCTGCGTACAAAAGTTGGGGAGAAAAAGCAAAAAGAAGTGCGGCTAAGAGTGTAACTCGTACATTTTTAAGCATTGCCTTTTTTAGTTGCATAAAAAAATGCGAGCATAACAGTCTATTCATCATTTTAGTTTTTGAGAAAATGAAAAGAAATATATTCAATTAATGGGATTATAAAAGACTGTTAATCAGACTCTTATAACTAACAAATAAGATTATACGAAATTGTATGAAGTTGATCTAGGGCTTATTAGATGTCTTGGTAAAAGCTAAAAGTGGTAAGATTAAAATGATAACTTCAGGTAGGCTAGAGGTTGTTGTCTAATGTTTGTTACTCCTTTTTAACGGAGAAAAATCTGCTTTGTGGCATTATTACTTTATTAAATACAAAAAATCTACGCACAAAACAAATTGCATTATTTCATAATGTGTTTTACTACCAAAAGTAGTACCAAAACGGGGAGTGGGTTAGGGATTATACTTGATAAATTTAAGCTCACCAAAGTTCCGTATGTAGTCTCCAACTTTTGTTGATCTTGAAGGTGGCATCACGTATCTGATACCCCAAAGGTATCTGATACGCAAAACGGATTTGAAACTCTACTCTTTTTTGCGTCAACGATTACTAAACCTTTGAGACTCTGTTGCCAGAAGTAAACAAATTGCCTGTGAAATATTGGCAGCTTTTAGCGTGAGCACCATAACACTTCTCATCACTTCTGCTTTAAAAATCTCGAATAACATTTTTTAATTTCTTCGGCTACACCAAACTCTTGGTGAATTTTCTTCGATATTCCCTTTACGGTGAAGTCACCACCTGTATCGGATAAGTAATCTAAGCTAGCCATATTCAGATCAGTATCAAATGGAATAACGATCACACAAGAACCGTCACCAATTTGTTCAATATTACTCCCCCCCTCTTTCCCGTGAAAAAGAACTTTGGAAGGATCATCTATGCTGATTCGGCTGACTGTATTTTCGGATGCCGTCATAAATTTTACATCAATCTCCCGATCTCTTAAAAAATTCTTAGTAGGCACTCCGTACTGAACTTCCAATACCTTCAGATCATAGTCTGCGTTTTCTTTGTGGACAACCTCCACCGCTATCACCGCTTCGTAACCAAACATATTGGGTAGTAAAATAGTCGAGGGCAAATCAGTAGGTACTCCAGATGCGCCTCCATCCACTAGCAAATCATCCAACTCCGCATAGTAATTTTCAACTGCAATTTGACAAACTCGCTGAAAGGAATTGACCCTCCGATCTCCGTCGTCCTGCATGATACAAACCCCTTTAAACGCTCGGTAAAACCGACCTTCGTTGGTAATAAATATTTGACAACTATCCCTTGGAAAACCATTGGTAACATTAAACTCCCGACATTCCCGCTCGGTCTTAAACAAAACATTTTTCTCGGGCATATACCAAGGCTGATTATTAAAGCCTTTCAGTAAATTACACTCGGGGTTTGGTAAATTGTACACTGCGTTAAATGCTTCGCAACCTTCCATAGAATCAAACACATTCGCACCCATCTCCGTCTGAAAACAAGCGCAACCATCGTATTCATCGCTTAGTCGAAAAATAGCGTGTCCCGCCTCGTGTACCGCTGTACCGTGATTATAAACCTCCGTTGTAAATGTATTGTTGGATAAAAACGTAAAACTAGAGCGAAAGTACGTTCGGTCGGTGTACTCCTCTTGGTGCAATAACCCAAAGGCATCAATCCCCGTTACAGAATTATTGCGCATAAAATCGGGATAGGAATTTTCGTTACCGGGGTTTATCAGCATTTCGTAGCCATCTGCCTCTTGGCGAGTATAGTAAAAATTCCACAAGTCTTTACGATCCGTAATCATATTGTTAGCATGAAAACCTTCGTAGATTAAATCTTCCGTCTGGTTCAAAAAACTTCGCCAATTGCTGTTAAAATCTACATCGGCAAAAAAGCAAAGATTGATAGTTTGGCGGAGGGGTTTGCGAGTGGTAGCGTAGAGCAATATTTTGTCCTTTTCCCAGGGAGAAACACCTGCATCAAACATGGCAAAGCGTTCCGTAATTGCATTGTTAGCATTATAAACTTTAAAGATGTACTCCACGTTGGAGCGTGGAGCAAAGCCTTTGGTGTATTCGTAGGCCAAGTCAACGTCAACCTGATTGTCGTTGAAATTCCAAGTTTTTACGAGCCCCCAAATTCCATTCGTTGCTTTTCTTTTGGAAGGTAAGCCCTGTGCATCTTTAAATAATTGATACTCATATACGTATAATTCCACTTTTGTAATCAATTGATAATCAGATGCTTTTGTCCGAAAAGTTACCGATTGAAAATCACCAACGTGCATGGGGCTATGCCTCCAATATTCAAATTGGGTATCACCTATTTCGTAAGTTGGCTCGGTGGGAAACGGCTCGGTGGGAATGTCAATGGGAGGTAATGCGGTGGGTGCTGGTTTTTCTTTTAACACATTGCAGGAAAAAAATATCAATCCTACCAGAACTAAAGTAAACTCTTTCATAACGTCGGGGGTTTTTTAGTTAACAATACAAAATAGGAATTTTTTCTGGGAAAAAATTATTGGGTAAGAACAGCTAAAAAGGAAAGTTAAAGGCAATCGCAGCAATTATTTTTGCCCGTGTAATTTAATTGTTAAATTAGATGATCTAATTTTTAATTTTTCAACTACCTACTTTATAAAGTAGGTTTTCAACTAAAAAAAATGATTCCTTTCTCCAAATACCAAGGTACAGGCAACGATTTCGTGATGATTGACCAACGTACCAAACAGTATATCCAAAAAAAAGATACTCCACTTATCCATAAAATTTGTGATAGAAGATTTGGCGTAGGTGCCGATGGTTTGATTCTTTTACAAAACAAAAAAGGATACGATTTCGAGATGATCTATTTTAATGCCGACGGACGCGAGAGTTCGATGTGTGGAAATGGTGGTAGATGTATCTCAGCATTTGCTAAACAATTGGGCATCGTAAAATCGAAATGTCATTTTCTCGCCATTGACGGAGACCACGAAGCCATCCTTAAAAAAGACGACTGGGTAGAACTCAAAATGACCAATGTCAAGGACATCGAAATCGGCGAAGATTATTATCTGATGGATACGGGATCGCCGCACTACGTAGTTTTTGTAAAAGATATTGACGATATCAATGTCCACGAAAACGGGCAAGCTATCAGATACTCCGAGCGATTCCGAAAAGAAGGTGTCAACGTCAACTTTGTAGAACCTACTTCCAAAAATATCATCGTAGCCACCTACGAGCGAGGGGTAGAAGCCGAGACTCTCTCCTGCGGTACGGGTGTCACCGCAGCCGCCATTGCCCATTATCTGAAAACTCCTAATCACAGTAAAAAACAAAACATTTCTATCCAAGCCAAGGGCGGCACACTTGCCGTTCGCTTTGAACCTAAAGGAAAAACTAGAGCTGAAAATGTATGGCTAGGTGGAAAAGCAGAGTTGGTCTTTGAGGGGAAAATTATTTGAAGATTATGGATTCAAGATTATGGATTCAAGATCATGTCCATACCTAAAATAGGTTGACAAGATTAATGAATGATAAACCACTAAAAAAGAGTAAGTTGGTTTGGATTTTCACTAATTTGATTATTAATAGTGAAGATTTCTAAAACAGGCTTTTTCTCTTTCGGAAGTTCTTTGACATAATTTTCAAATTCAATTGGAGTCATTTTTCTAAAATGCTTCCGTGTAGGATGTATCAAATTTTCGTGTATTCGATGATTATAGGCATCCACATCTTTTCTTAACCAATATTGGAGTTGTTTTAATGAATTGATGTTGCGATGTTTCAAATAATCATTTTTTATGATTCCATTAGCCCTTTCCATATGGGCGTTTTCCAGTACATCTGTGCACATACTTACTTGAATGCCATGCGCATCTAGTAGGTCTAAGTAGCCATGAAATATGTATTGCGATCCTCGATCAGAATGATGAATGAGCTGACCCTCATAATTTTTTATTCCTCGGAGCGTCAGCGCATTTTGTAAGGCGCGAATATTATTTTCTGCTCTCATATTATCTGCGGCATTGAAGCCAATGATTCTACGAGAATAGGCATCCATTATCAGAACAACATAATGATGTTTGCCTTCAATAGCAAAATAAAACAAATCGCTGACCCAAACTTGGTTGACATCTGTAAACCTTTTTCCAGTCAACAAATTCGGGTAACAAGTCCTTTTTGATCCTCTGGTGGTTACCATCGGATTCATATGAACCTTCAAACGAAAGCCTTCTGATAAACCTAAGGAGATGAAGGCATCTCGTCCGATTCCTTCGGGTTGAAACTGTTCGTACATTTTTCGCAAACCCATATTGGGATGCATTTGCCGAATCTCACACATCAAACCGGTGTACAGTATGGAGCGATCTGCTAAGTATTTTTCTCTAGCTAGGGCCTGATGATGGGCTTGCCGACTAATTCCAAATGACGCATATATATCTTGCATAGTATATGGCGTTAGATGGTTTTGCTTTTGTCTTTCGATGACTTGGGTGCGTACTTTTTTTTTACATCATACCCCAGCTCTTCGCTTGCTACAATCAAGGTTTCCTCCAGCAGGTCTATTGTGAGTTGTTTTTGACCAACTATTCTTTCTAGCTCTGCCACGCGTTCTAGTGCTTGCCGAGTCTTTGATGATTCGCTTTGCATTTCTACAACTTGTTTAGTTCCTTTTTCAAGATTTGAATATTTGTACAGCCACTTATATACCGATGTACGACTGACACCATAAAGTTCGCAAACTTGTTTTACAGTTATGCGTTTTTCCAGAATTTCTTTCACTTTTGATTTGCGAAATGTTTCGCTAAAAATACGATTGTGTTTTTGATCTAATCGCTTCGTTTGATTTTGAGATTGTGTCTCGTTTAATTTTTTTGATGACATTTTGGTTGACTTATTGGTGTCAACCTATTTTAGGTATGGACAATTAAGAATTAAGAATTAAGAATTATGAATGAGGCCTGCTCCGAAATCTGGGAATTATGGATTATCACCGTGAATTTTCAATTCTCCATTTTCAATTTTCAATTAACTCTATTGATTATTTACAATATCGTTGAAGGAAG
>JBCCJE010000172.1:0-8528 GCA_039027925.1 Bacteroidota bacterium | reverse complement strand
TTATTTTTATGCCGTCCCCAAAAGTAAGTTGGACGTTTTGGTCAATTTGGTTGCCCCATTGACCGTGTAAATTTATTGTTATAAAAATTAATACACTCGTAGAACCCGCTCCGGATGATGGATGGTATGTATCTTATACGGTACTGACTGGCGTAAATAATAATGTCTTACACCTAGCGCATTTAGATAGGACTGGGATCATTTTATGGGATAATATTATCCATGATCTTTCGGACGTAGGGTCACTAAAAGCGCAAATGATCTCAGACGACGCAGGAGGGGTAATTCTAACTTGGTTAGACCGCAGAGAAGATACGAAAGTATTTGTATATGCAAACAGAATTAATCAGGATGGTACTAAGCTATGGGGCAATGATGATCTTCGAGTAGGCGCAAGCGAGGGGGCAGAGGATTGTCCCAAAATTGTTAGCGATGGGCAGCACGGGGCAATTTTCGCTTTTGAAGATAACAATCCTCCTGATTCTGAATTTATGGGAGTTTATGCCTACCGAGTGAACGCAGCGGGGAATATTTTGTACCGAACTTTCTTATTTCCACCCGACGGGGAATGTCATTCTTTTGATATAGATTCGGATGGAGCGAGTGGCCTAGTGGCAGTTTGCGACTATGGTCATATCACAGATCAAGAACAACAACTACGTGGAATGAGATTAGATAGTGCTGGTACAAAAATATGGGAAGATGAAACTTTTGATTTCGGGCCTCTTTCTATTCCCATTGGGAAAAAAATATTTGGTGCAACCGACACGGGAATTGGTTTTCCAGTAGTACGCTACGCAGCGGGGGTCGGGTTTTATTTTGTGCATTGGGATAATCCATTTGGCGGCAATCAAGAAAGTCACAAAGGATATTTACTTGATTTGGATGGAACGCACTTGTGGGATCCTAATGGAATTATTTTGGATCAGCCATCCAATGTCTCTCCAGACATTCAGTCCATCGTAGATCAAGATGGCAATTTGTACTTCAACTACCATACAGATGCTGACTGGGAATTGCAAAAAGTATCTCCTAACGGCACGCTGCCGTGGGGTATTGGCGGAGTGGCTTACAGTCCTGATTTTCAGGAGGCACCAGACAAAATTGTGCTCACTTCTTGTAATGATGTCATCATACCTTTTGATGGCACCAACAGTACTATCAATATCACTCGAATAGCTGGCGATGGATCAAAGGTATATTCCCCCGATTTTTTACCGTTGACGGGATTCACCACAGGTACTCAGCACAGAGACCCAACCATTGGAATTAATCAAAAAGACCAAATATTAGTTGTCTGGGCGGAAGACCCCAATGTGAGTGATAACTCCTTTGACCTCAAAGCTCACGGACTCCGCAAAGATGGGATGTTGGGAAATATAACCTCTACTGAAAATCTTCAAGGTGCTGATTTTAAGATTTATCCAAACCCTGTCTCTGGCAGTGCTTTTCTCCACATCGAAACAGCGGAGACCAATTTTGGAGATGTTTTGTTATCGGATATTTCTGGAAGAGAAATCTTGTTTCAATCGAATCTGGATTTTAGCAATGGTCTGGTCAACCTCCAAATTCCAGCTACCTTAGAAGCAGGGGTTTATTTTTTACACCTTATCACCAAAGCAGCGGTGAGGACGGAGAAAATTTTAATTCATTAAATACTTTTGACCAAAAGACTGATTCACCTAAAGATCATGACTATTTTAAAAAACATAGGATTAGCCATTTTACTGGTAGGACTCATTCTTTTTTTGGGAAAAGCCTTTGTGCCCGAAAATGCGATGAGAGTGGGTTCGGGATTTCACCGACATACGCCAGCGTTATCTTATCCTATCAAACTGGCTTTCGTATCGGCAATCGGATATTTGGTGCTATCCCTTTTTTTGGATGGAAAAAAATTATGGATAAGCTACGTAATTGTATTACTGTGTAATCTTGGTTATCTTTTTTACTGCTTGAAAACGTACGTTGAAAATTGAGTATCTGTAAGAGGAATGTCGTCAACTTAGTGGCGGTCTGCGGGGGTAATTTCAAATTCCCCTCGCAGTTTTCTTTGAATTTATCTAACCTACGGCGGTGATTTACAATAACCTCATTAAAACAAATTCTTAAGTTGACGACATATCTCCATATAAGAAATTGCTGCTTCTGAACCCACGGGTAATTCTTAAATTATCCCGTGGGAAAATGACCCCCGTGAAAAGAAAACGTACATCAGATTTTATCCTTAAAATTTTTTAAATCATTTGCTTTATCCGTCACTTTCATATCAAAATTCAACTCGTACTGAATGCCCTCCTCCAACGTGTGCCTACTACTGTAATGATACAATTTTTTAATCGCCCCGATAGCTTGACTACTATTGGGGAGGATTTTAGCAATCAATTCGTCCACCGTATTTTTTAATTCTACTAGAGGAACAGCTTTGTTGACCAAGCCAATATTCTCTGCTTCCTTACCCGTGATCGCTTGGCAAGTGAAAGAGAGTTCTTTCGCTTTGCGTAAGCCTACTTGATGTTGCAGCCGTTGGGTCATTCCCCATTTGGGCGGTATCCCCCACTTGGCGTGTGTATCTCCGATCTTAGCTTCCTCGGCCGCTACGATCAAATCGAAAGCCATCAGAATTTCCATAGCCCCCGTAAAGCAAAAACCATTTACCATAGCAATCGTCACTTGCGGCATCGTCTCTAGTAGCCGCATCACTTCCATACCGTCGGCGTGCATATCGAATCCCGGTTCTACTTTGATATTTTGAAAAACGGAAAGATCAACCCCTGCCGACCACGCTCGACCTGCTCCCGTTACAACAATACATCTACAAGAAGTATCTTTCTCCAAATCCAGCAAAGCATTTTTCCATTCGTTGACCATGACTTCGGTTAGGGCATTCAACTTATCGGGACGATGAAGGGTAATCCAAGCTACCTCCTCTTTTCTATCGACTATGATTTGTGTGTAGTTCATTATTTTGAAATTTTCGGTAAAGTTATTTTTTTTACTAAAAGTATTCACATGGTAGTCTTGGTTAAAAACTCCTTTTTGTCTTCACACTTCGGAGTTAAAAGATTCCCTTAGAAATGGGAAATTAACAAGAGCTATTAAATACTTCCGAAAACATCCGATACCCTACCTTTAAAGCCATAGTTTTACTATTTTTATCCAAAGCAAAAAATCATGAAAAAATCATTTCTTTTCCTTGGGATACTAGCTTTTTATGGCTGCCAGCAAGCCCCTACAATTACTCTAAACGAAGGAGAAAATCCTCTTTACGAAATTGTATTGAATGATGATCCAGATGAGTTCGAACAACTAGCCGTAAAACAACTGCAAGACTATCTTTCCAAAATCACTCACGTCAGATTTCCCCTAGGAAATAAAAATTCCGAAAAACGTAAAATTATTGTTGGAAAATTGGATGACTTAGCCGAGCATACCGTTCACTACGGGATTCAAGATGGCCATCTCCTAATTCAAGGGGGAAGTGGGAAAAGTACGCTGTACGCCGTTTTTGAATTTTTGGAAAGAGAATTGGGCTGCCGATTTTATAGTCCGACGGCAGAGAAAGTTCCTACGCAAACGAATATTCAATTGGATAGAAATCTGGATTATACCTACACACCTCCCATTCATACCCGAACGGTACACTCCAGATTGTTTTACGAAAATCCATTTTTTGCGCATCAGCAAAAAGTAACTACGGAGGCATTTCCTACCTACGTACCTGTATCCAAAGTGCATACTTTTCATCGGTTTTTACCTGCGGAAAAATTCTACGACTCGTATCCCGAATATTATGCTTTGCGCAATGGAAAACGCCTGCCTACCCAACTTTGTCTGACCAACGAAACTGTCTTAAAAATTGTAAAAGATTCGGTAGCGCAACAACTCGCAAGGTATCCCGAAGCCAAGGTCATTTCGGTTAGCCAAGATGATAATACCCAATACTGTCAATGCGATCAATGTGAAGCCATTCACCAAAAAGAAGCATCGCCTGCGGGTTCTATGATTGATTTTGTCAATAAAATTGCTAGGGCATTTCCCAACAAACAAATTTCCACACTCGCTTATCAATACACCCGCAAGGCACCTAAAAATATTCGCCCCGAACCCAATGTGCTGATTACGTTGTGTTCCATCGAGTGTGATCGAAGTGCGCCCATCGAGGAGAAGTGCCAAGATTTTAAAGATGATTTGATCAGTTGGGGAAAGGTTTCGGATAATATTCGTATTTGGGATTACACTACGCAGTTTACTAACTTTTTAGCACCCTTTCCCAATTGGAAAACACTACAACCCAATGTTCGGCTTTTTAACAATAATAATGCAAAGTGGATTTTTGAACAACACAGTAACCAACCGAGTGAGTTATTCGAACTCCGCTCTTACCTGACTGCTAAATTATTGTGGAATCCCGATGTGGACGAAGCGGCGGTCATCAAAGATTTTACGGAAGGCTATTACCAAGAGGCTGCTCCGTTTATTCGGGCGTACATCACTACGATTCAAGAGGAGCTAGAAAAAGACAGTTCGTTTTTTCTATTTCTCTACGGTGATCCTTCACAGGCTTTTGAAAGTTTTTTAAATGAAAAAAACCTCACGGTTTATGATAGTCTTTTTGACAAAGCTGCGGATGCCATTCAAAACAAACCCGACCTTGTAAAAAGAGTCAACGCCGCTCGGCTAAGTATTGATTATACCATACTGGAAAATACGAAACGCAACATGGCCTCCGAAGCCAAGGGAAAAAAAGGACAACTGCTCAAAAATCGCCTTAACCGATTTAAAACAACAACCAATCATAACAATATAACTGCAATGAACGAAATGCGCTATTCCGTAGAGGAATATTTGTCACTTTACCAAAGGACTTTACAGCGAGCGGGGCAAACAAACTTGGCATTACAAAAACCCGTCGAGCTTTTAACTACTCCAAAAAAATACGCAAAGGAAGATCCGCAGACCTTAACGGACGGAGCATTTGGCAGCAGTAGTTTTTACGCTAATTGGTTGGGCTTCGAAGGCAATCATTTGGAGGCCATAGTTGATCTAGGAACATTACAAACGGTAAAAGCAATCTCATCGGGGTTTTTGCAAGTGACCAACCATATCGTATTTTTCCCAAAGAAAGTAACCTATGAGATTTCGGAAGATGGTGAGTTTTATCGTCACTTTGGAACAGTAGTCAACCAATCTCCGCTGACGAAAAAAAGTAAGATCAATGATATTCAATATTTCACGGCGGAGAAAATTCCTACTTCCGTTCGGTACGTAAAAATCACGGCGGAGAATCATTTGGAAGCTCCCGTGTGGCACCACGCAGCGGGTCTGCCTTCGTGGATTTTTGTGGATGAGTTGGAGGTACGGTGAGCACAATTGCAGAAAGTCAATTCTAATAATTCATTAGTAAAATCTAAAGTTTGGTTCTTTGACAAATCCCGTGGAGCAAACTCGAAGGGATGACAAGATTACCCCCTAAAGGGGCAGGGCTGTTAAGTGCTGTTTGAGAAATTTTTTCACTTTAATTTTTTGTAATTAATTTGAGGTTTTGCACTACGCATCTCCCCCTTTGGAGGGGGCGGGGGGAGGAATACCAGTTTTTTTTCACTCCTGAATTGTGAAATCCTCCCCCCACCCCCTCCAAAGGGGGAGAGCCTGGTGCCTCAAAGAGAAGTAGTGGATAATTTCAACATTTTGATCTCTTGTAGAATAAGACTTTGCTTCCGAATAAGGAAAACGTTTTATAAAACCTATAGATTTTCTGCAAAAAAAAGTGCAAAAAAAATTGTGAAATAGAACTTAACAGCCCTGCTTAAAGGGGTTTAATAACTTAACATAGGGTATTAGTCCCACAAATTAATAATTAATATTCAGCAACTTTTCATTCTAAAATGTGCCGTCCCGCTGGGACTTTAAAATGGTGCAAAATTGCTTTTTTACTACTACCAATTTGCCGCACCTCTGGTGCTTTTTAGTTTGTATCGAAATCTCAATGACCTGAAAAGTCCCAGTGGGACGACACCTCGGTAGAATATAACAATATATTTACAAGTCGTCAAAGTCCCAGAGGGACGACACCTGCCTACTGGCCTGTCGGTAGGTATAACAGGCAAAGGTCAAATTGAATGATCTATAATCTTTTCATCCCTTCGGGATTAAGCGGACAAAGATAATAGCTACATTCGCTCAATTTGATGAATCGTAAATATATTGTTACGGCATTTAGAAAAAAGCGTGGCTAGGGTTACTTATAGGCAGCGTCAGAAATATTACTAAAACATGCACGACCCTATCGAGTTTGCTCCATAGGTTTTGTCAAAGAATCTAAAGTTTATCTAAAATCAGATAGATGTCAAAACTAATAATGACTAACAATTTGACTTTAAAATTTGTAAATAATTGCGTTACTTAGCTATGCTAAAAAAAACAAAAAATCAGATCATGAATCTATCTTTTTTAAAAATCATATTCAGCTTATTTATCGTTCTCCTCTTTTTTTCTTGTCAAGATGAACCCAAAAAAGTTTTGGTATTTAGTAAAACGGCTGGCTTCCGACACGGCTCTATCGAAGCTGGTAAAACCGCCCTACTCCAATTGGGTTTGGAAAATAATTTTCGGGTAGATACCACCGAGGATGCGTCCTACTTTACGGAGGATAGTTTACAAAACTACGCGGCAGTCATCTTTATGAATACCACGGGCGATATTTTAGACCACTACCAGCAAGCGGATTTTGAGCGATACATCCAAGCGGGAGGTGGCTTTGTGGGTATTCACGCTGCTACCGATACCGAGTACGATTGGGTGTGGTACAATAAGTTGGTAGGTGCATATTTTAACGGACATCCAAAAATTCAAGAAGCGGATATGATGGTACTGAATCCTGACCACGCTTCTACTGCCCACCTGAAGGCCATTTGGACAAAAACTGACGAGTGGTACAATTTTAAAAAAATGAATCCCGATGTGAATGTTTTGTTAGAAATTGATGAAAGTAGTTACGAAGGAGGTACGCACGAGGGTCAACACCCGATGGCGTGGTACCACGAGTACGACGGCGGTCGCGCCTTTTACACAGGTATGGGACACACGGACGAAACATTCCAGGATGCTACTTTTTTAAAGCACTTACTGGGAGGGATTAAGTACGCTATGGGCGACGCAGCGTTGAATTATGACTTGACTACTACCCAAAGAATCCCCGAAGAAAATCGTTTTGTAAAAGAAGTGTTAGATTTTAATTTGACCGAACCAATGGAGTTGGACGAACTACCCGGAAGAGGATTGTTATTTATTGAGCGGAGAGGTGATGTCAAGCTCTTTGATTTTTCCATCAATAATACGATTGACATCGGTAAGGTAGATGTTTTTTATGGCAACGAAGATGGACTGATCGGATTGGCAGTTGATCCTAATTTTGCGGAAAACAATTGGATTTACCTCTGCTATTCTGCCCCTGGTGAAGTCTCCAAACAACACGTTTCCCGATTTGAACTCAAGGGCGATTCATTGGATTTTGCTTCCGAGAAAATTCTATTGAGCATTCCGACCATCCGCAAATGTTGCCACAGCGGGGGTTCGTTGGAGTTTGACCAACACGGCAATCTCTTTATCGGATTAGGGGATAATACCAATCCTTTCGAATCGCAGGGCTACGCTCCCATTGACGAACGCCCCGAGAGACAACTGTGGGATGCCCAAAGATCCGCTTCCAATACCAACGATCTGAGGGGTAAAATTTTACGCATCACTCCCCTAGCTGATGGCACTTACAGCATCCCCGACGGCAACCTATTTCCCGAAGGGACACCCCAAACACGACCCGAGATTTACGCTATGGGATTGAGAAATCCTTTTCGTTTTTCTATTGATACCAAAACGGAATACCTTTACTGGGGAGACGTCGGGCCCGATGCTGGAAAAAACGATTCGTTACGAGGTCCTCACGGTATGGGCGAATTTAACCAAGCCAGAAAAGCCGGCTATTGGGGATGGCCCTATACCCGAGGTAACAATCAGGTGTATAATGATTACGATTTTTCCAGTAAGCAATCAGGTGAAAAATTTGATCCTGAAAACATCATCAATGATTCGCCCAACAATACGGGGTTGAGAAAACTACCAACGGTAGAATCTTCCATGATCTGGTATTCTTACAAAAAGTCGGAAGATTTTCCGTGGCTAGGAGACGGTGGTGTTAACCCGATGGCAGGCCCCGTTTATCACGCTGCGGATTATGCGAATACTAAGAATAATTTCCCATTGTATTTCGAAAATAAATTGTTTGCCTACGAGTGGATGCGAGATTGGGTGTACGTTGTTACATTGGATTCCAATCAGAACTATGTGAAGGCCGAGCCATTCATGCCAAGTACTGAATTTTCTCACCCAATGGATATGCTATTTGGGGAAGATGGTTTTCTTTACCTTTTAGAATACGGTCAAAAATGGAATGTCCAAAACTTCGACGCTAGGCTTTGTCGCATTCGCTATAACGATGGCAATCGCCCACCGCTGGCTGTCATTGCGGCGGA
>JBCCJE010000171.1:0-8564 GCA_039027925.1 Bacteroidota bacterium | reverse complement strand
TGCCATAATTTTTATTTTTTAAGAAAACACCTTCGCTAGGTCAATTTTTAATTTTGGAAAAATCGCAGGACTTACTATCTCATCTACGATAAAAGGTTGTGGCCGAATGGGTTGATATTTTCTGTTTTCATCCAATCTAAAAATGATGAGCGTTCCCTCTAGTGGATGCACTACCCAATATTCTGGTACTCCTGCGTGTTGGTACAATTTAAATTTTTCTTTCAAATCTCTCTTTGACGTACCCCTCGACAAAATTTCGATAATCCAATCAGGTGCTCCTGTACATCCTTTATCATCTAGTTTGGATGGGTCGCAAACTACACAAATATCAGGCTGAACAATCGTATCTATTTTTTCCACAGCAACTTTTGCGGGCGGCAAGGGAAGTTTTACATCAAAAGGCGCATGAAAAACTTTGCACGGTTCGTCAGCCAAATACCCATAGATGAGTCCAACAAAATGAGTACTCACATTTTGGTGATTGAGATTAGGCGCAGGTGACATTCGATACACTTTCCCTCTAATCAACTCAACCATCTCGTCGAACTGCCAGTTCAAGTAATCCGCGTAGGTATATTTTTTTGAAAAATCTAAATCGTTGATGTCCGTAATGATTGCCATAATTTTTATTTACAAGTTACGAATTTGGTAAAGAAATATTCCGAAACTTCGATCCCTAAATTTCGAGAATAAATTTATAATAAAATGGTAACTACTTAGCCACACGCTTTGAGAACTCCGTGAGATGGGAAAGTGGGAATGCAAGCGTTCTTAAAGCCAAATTATGGAGCTTCCGTTGGCTTTAAGCACTTTTGCTTTACTTATTGGCTATCCCGCGAAGTTCTCAAAGCATGGGGCTAGGTAATTACATAAAATTTTCTATTAAGCTCCTAACAATTAAAGTTTAGGCAACAATATTATTATTTCACAGATCATACAGGTAGATTGTAGATCATTTCCCAACCAAAACCAACTTAAAATATCAAAATGAAAAAAATAGTACTCCCTGTCATTGCAATTGTATGTCTATTTTTAAAAATAAATGCGCAATGTTTTGACCCTTTCCCTCCTTCCAATAAATGTATAGATGCTCCAATTATTTGTCCCTTCAATTATTACTGTGGGACACTAGATCCAACGCTCACTAATGAATTTCCCACTACTTTTTGCGGTTCTGTCCAGAATGGGCAATGGCTAGGATTTATTGCATCCACTACCGATATGGCCTTCAATGTGATGGTGAGTAATTGCGCCGGCACGCTGAATGGAGTAGGACTCCAAGCGCAAATCTTTGGAGGATGTGATCCTGACTGGCCAATGGCTTCCAACTGTGTTTTTCAAATCCTCCCCGGAGCACAAGAAGTCCTAGTCGCCAACGATTTGATCCCCGGTAATACTTATTATATCCTGCTAGACGGATTTGCTGGCGATGTTTGTGATTACGACATCGAAGTCATACAGGGGGCTACTTTCGGTCCCGGCAGTATCGTTACCGATGCGGGGAGTAATCAATTTTTGAATTGTAACAATACATTCGCAATACTGGACGGAAGCAACTCTACCTACCCTGCGAATGCTACGTTTGTTTGGAAAGATCAATTTAACAATATACTCAGCAACGATTTGGTTTTTACTACTACCCAGCCCGGTCAATATATTCTTACCATTATCGCTCCCGAAGAGTGTCCTACTTCGGATACGGTAGTCGTTATTAATCAGGGCGTTATTACCCTTGATTTGGAGGAGAGTACTTTTTTACATTGTGACGGGCCTACCGTTTTGGACGAGGGATTCGTGCCGCAAAGTCCCAATTATACTTACTCTTGGACCACTTTGGATGGTAATATCCTTGGGGGCGAAAGTACGCCTTTACCCATCATTGACGCTACGGGAACTTACCAATTGACCATTTTTGATAATGTACTCAACTGTACTCACACCGATGCGATTGAGGTGCTTGACTTCGAAATGCTTTTTGATTTTGATAATGACGTAGCGGTAGAATGTACCAGCTCAGGAGCATTTTTTCTCGATGCTATTCACTTTTCCAACATTGATAACAATACACTTACTTATTCGTGGACTACTACCAATGGCAATATTCTCGCTGGAGCTAACGAAAAAGAACCTGAAATCAACAGTGAAGGAATCTACGAAGTATTCATCACGGAAAGTACGACGGGATGTACGGTTTCGAGTGCGGTCAATGTTTCCGAAGGATTCGAAGCACCCGTCCCCCAAATTGATTTTGTGGGCAATAGTTTTATTACGTGTGCCCAAAGTTCAGTAGAACTGACGGCAGCAAATTCCACTACGCCTACTCCGGTCCTTTACCGATGGAGAAATAGCGCAGGATTCCTTATCTCGACCACACCCACCGCTACGGTTGACGAGGCAGATACCTATACCTTGGAACTCGTCAAACAATCCACCAATTGTTCCTTTACTACCTCAATAGCAGTAAGTGAATACCTCGATCTCCCATTTTTTCATTTCCCATCTCCCGTCGTCGAACTCAATTGTAACAATAATTTTACGGCAGAACTAGAACCCGTACTTTATTTTCCCGCAGGGCCTAACATTTACTACACGTGGACTAGTCCAAGTGGCTTTTTCTCTACTGATCCAAGTATCATTGTTTCTGGAAATATTGCGGAGACTTACGTACTCACTATCACGAATATAGACAATGGCTGTGAGTTTAGTGAAATGGTGGAGGTGATTAATAATGGCTTCGAAATGATCGTAAATACCTCGAATGCAACTTGCGATCTAGCGGACGGAGGTGCTTCGGTGACCACTAATGTTGCCAATCCTGCTTTTGCTTGGAGCACGGGAGCGACTACGCAGAGTATCTCAGATTTGTCGCAGGGATGGTATTCGGTGACGGTGACAGACGTGGATCAAGGCTGCGGCAAGCACCAAAATTTTTACATAGACGAGGAGCTATCCTGTAAGGTAGTGATAAGTGGATACGTGCTCAACGATCCTGATTCTACTTGTGTCTTCGATCCTAATTTGTTGGGCATGGAGCAAGTGATGGTAAAAATTGAGCCGTTGGGTCATTACACTTTTACCGATGCCGACGGCTACTACGAGTTCGTGGTGGACGATGGCAACTACACCGTGGAGTTCATAGGAGCGAGTTTTGTGGATTTGCAATGCCCACTCCCGGGGAGCTACTCGGTGATGCTCAACACTAACGGAAGTGCATCTACTGATAATCATTTTTTTGTAAAATGGAAAGACTTCGACTTGTCCATCGTTCGCAGCGTCGGCTTTGCTCGGCCAGGGTTTGACCAATATAACAGTGTGATGGTTTGTAATTGGAGCGACTATCCTCAGAATGCCGTCGTAGATGCTCAGCACGATACCATCTTTTCGCAGGTTCAGCCACAACCCAACATGCAACCGCTCAATAACCTAGCGGCAGATTATACTTACAACCCTTCTAACAATACCTTTACGTGGGAAGTATCTAATCTTGCTCCCGGCGAATGTCGAAAAATTACGTGGTTGATGAAAGTCCCCGACGATGCTTTGTTGGGTTCTTTTATCAACGGAACGGCAAAAGTATATCCTACCAATGATGATAACCCTACGAACAATTACACTTCTTGGGAAATATTAGTGACCAACTCTTACGATCCTAATGACAAAAGAAACTTTGTGGGAGCCGATCAATTCGGTGGAGATATTCACACCGAAGATATCACGATGGATTACAACATTCGATTTCAAAATACTGGAACGGACACGGCGTACACCGTAGTGATTCGGGATACGCTAGACGATGCACACTTGGACGTGACTACGCTCCGAGGCTTTGTTGCCAGTCACGCTATGTCTGTTGAGTTTGAAGAGTCCAATATTTTAGTGTTTAGGTTCGAAAATATTAACCTCCCCGATAGTCTAACCAACCCAACGGAAAGTGCTGGTTGGGTGGGTTTTAGTATTGATAGAAAACCCGATCAGGCCTTCGGTACACAAATAAAAAATCAGGTAGCTATATATTTCGATTTTAACGTCCCGATCATCACCAACGAAGTGGTCAATACTTTGGTGCCTCATTATTACGAAATTGCGGGAGAGATCCGAACGGAATACGGAGACGAAGTGGAAAACGTAAATGTATTGTTGAGCGGAGATGCCAACGAGACGATGACGACCGAAATTTGGGGCAGCTTCCTGTTCGAAAATTTAATTCAAAATAGTGCCCACGAGTTATCTTTTGAAAAAAACATCAATCCCCTCAATGGCGTTACCACTCAAGATATTGTAAAAATCAGAAGGCACATTTTGGGGATTGAATACCTCGACTCCCCCTACAAAATAATTGCGGCAGACGCCAATGCTTCGGGAGAGATTACGGCGTTGGATATGGTGCTGATTCGGTCTTTGATTTTGTTGAATATTTCGGAATTTCCCGATAATACTTCTTGGAGATTTGTGGATGCCGACTACGTATTTACTGATCCTACCAACCCTTGGAATTTTCCGGAGACATACAGTATCGCCGATCTGAATGCTGGTCGCTTTTACAACATTCTTGGGATAAAGATCGGAGATGTCAACGAAACGGCTAATGCCGCTAACCTATCTCACGGGGATACACGCAACCTGTTTGGAGAAGTATTGTTAAGCATTGATAATCAGCTAGTTGAGCAAGGAAAAGAATATTTGATGGCCATCAAGGCTACAGATTTTCAAAGTATAACTGCGCTGCAGTTTACGTTGGATTTTGAGGAAAAAAGCCTCAGCTTTGTTGGTTTTGAAAAGGGAGCACTCGAAGCTTTTTCTTCACAAAACATTGGTTTAAATTTTTTAAAAGAAGGAAAAATCACCGTTGCTTGGACTGCTCCCCACGGGAAATCTATCGAAGCGGAAACTCCTTTATTTTTTCTAAAATTCAAAGCCACTCGTGACGGAAAATTAAGCGATCTACTCCAAATAAACTCCGATAAAACGGCAGCCTTGGCCTACGACGAATCGGACAATGAGATGTATGTAAATGTATTGTTTGAGGCCCTACAACCCAAAACTAATTTACAAGTTTTTCCCAATCCAACGAGTGATGATTTGTGGGTAAATTTTGAACTAACACAAGCACAAAAAGTGCATCTCGAAATTTACAACGCACTGGGTCAATTGGAAAAAATAATACTCCAACACCAAATTCGATCAGAAGGATTTTTTAATGAAAAAATCAGCCTTCGAGCCTTGCCGCAAGGAGCGTATTTTTTACACTTGGAGCTAGGCGACGAAGTAGTGGTTAGAAAATTCGTAAAATTGTAATCTGAGTTTCGTACGTAGTCCATAATTTTTATTGAAAATCAGCAATGCCCAATTTGAAACTGACGTACGTTTTCATTTTTACGCAGAGTGCTGCCACGGATTAATAATTAGCAACTCTTCATTCTAAAATGTGTCGTCCCTCTGGGACTTTTACGACTTGTGAATATATTGTTAATTTCTACCGATATGCCGCACCTCTGGTGCTCTTTAAGTAGTCCAAAAACCTGAGTGGTCTCAAAAGTCCCAGAGGGACGACACCTTGGTAGGACGTAACAATACATTTACAAGCCATAAAAGTCCCAGAGGGACGACACATTTCTCACAAAAGAAAGTATTCTAACTTCTGAGGTTAGTCCAAAACTTTGTGTTAATCCGATAACAATAAATAAATTCTAAAACCGTAATTTTGAAAAACACAAAAATCATGTGGTATTCTTTTTTTGGAAAATGTATTTTAATTGTTATAATTTTGACGGGGCAGCCATTCTCCTCGTGGGCGCAATGGGCAACGGTAACCAATGAAGGAGAAGTAGCCACTGCCGAGCGTATCTTTTATCGGGGCAATCGAGCCTTTCGGGAAAAAAATTACGATGCGGCTATCTTATATTACAATCGAGCCATTCGTATGGATGACACCTACACGAAGGCCTACAACAAGCGCGGGATGTGTTATCTTGAAAAAGACGAATTTGATCAGGCGATGGAAGAATTCAACCATCTGCTTGAACTCCAGCCACGGAGTGAGGATGGCTATAATAATCGAGGGATTGTTTTTAAAAAACAAAAAAAATACGACGAGGCAATTCGAGATTTTGAAAAAGCACTTGTTCTCAATTCCAAATTCGCCGAAGCTCGATACAATTTGGGACTTACCTACCAAGAGCAAAAACAGTATCCAGCGGCTATCCAACAATTTTCAAAAGCCATCCGAATCAATAATCTTTACGGAAAATACTACTACGAGCGAGGAATCACCTACCGATTATCCGAAGATTACGAAAATGCGATACTTGACTTTGATACTGTTTTAACGCTGGGATCTGATGATGGGGAGGCATTTCGGGAAAGGGGGTTTGCCTATCTTGAGTTGGACGAGTTTGAGTTAGCCATTGAAGATTTTGACGAGGCCATTTTGTTTGATTCCACCAATGCTTTCTTATGGAACGGTAGAGGATTCGCCTACGACGAACTGGGAGAATACGAGCAAGCCCTTTCGGATTATTCTAGGTGTATTGAGTTAGATGCTACCTTCACGGAGTCCCTTAATAATCGGGGCATCATTCTGGACATGCAGGGACAACACGAAGCAGCCATCTCCGATTTTTCGAAGGCCATTGAGCTAAATTTCAGAAATCCGTCCTTTGCCTACAACAATCGAGCGAATGCTTACCGAAAATTAAAACAATACGCCGCCGCAAAAAAAGATGTCAAAGAATCTATCGCTCTCAATCCCGACAATGGATGGGCTTACGCTACCCGAGCAATGATTCACGCCGACGAAGGCAACGAAAGTTTGTTTTTTGAAAATATGGAAATCGCAATGGAAAAGCCGATACCTTACAACTTAAAGGAAAGATTGCCATTAGAAAAGACCTTGCAAAAATACAAAGATGATCCTCGGCTACTAAAATTTCTAGAAAAAGAGGAGTGACGTTATTTTTTACTGGACAATCAATTTTTGAGTAATCCTTCTCCCCTCCTCTACTTTTATTTTGACAAAATAAATGCCCGTAGCATCGAGATGGACTTCGCAGAAATCATCTTGTAACAATTCATTTACAATTTTGATTAACTTGCCACTCACATCGTAAATAGAGACCTCCTCGGCGCGGATATTTTCCCATTGAATCCGAAAAGTTCCTGAATTTGGATTGGGGAATATTTCTAATTTTTCGTTTGCCCGCAAAGTGCGCTCGGAGGAGACCCCCAACAAGCAAGGATTGGCCGCCACGTCATTACGAATATCGGGAAGCAGCGCGTACAAGTTTTCGCCGGGGCAAGCAGTCGATCCACAAGCGTTGGGCGAGTCATTGCCATCTCGATGTCCTGAGATCGTATTCAGATTCAAATTAGAACTACCGTGGACACTCACCGCCGAAGCATCCAAATCTTTATCGCAGATTTCCCAAGCCAAAAAATCTTTCAGCACGTCCATTCCAGCCTGCGCAGGAATAGCATTTTCATAATTTCCAATCAAACAAATTCCCATCGTTTTGCTGTTCATACAACTAAAATGCGCCCCCTGCACCCCCGAACCTCTACCTTCGTAAACGAATCCGTTGGGATCCACCAGCCAGTTGTAACCAATGTCAGCCCAGCCATTAGTGTTCACGTGCAAATCCCAGTAGGACTTCACCACGGCCGGATAGTCCGAAGCAAAAGTAAAACCAGCCGAGTGATGCACGATGATATGGGTAGTCGTAGTGAAAGTGGGAGATGAATTACCAGGGCAGTCGTTGGTTGGACACCAACAGTCACGCCCACAATAATTTGGTTGAGGACAGCCGCAGATGGATTCAGCGTTGCGCTGCTGCACCTCTTGATTTTTTTGGGAAAACCCCGGCGCAAAAACTCTAACCGTCAATGATTCTGAGAAAGGACGCAAGGATTTGAATTGTATATCCGTAGCGGAAGCGTCAAGTTCTCCGGCTAAGTAAGTGGTTCGTCCGGGAGTTTTACCGTGGTCATTTTTGGGAAATGCTAGCCAGTCAGACCACCCCCCATCCATTTTGAATCTGTACTCCAACTGCGCATCGTGATTTTCCAGAGCCACAAAACCCGACAACATATAAAAAGGCGAAGGTATCAAGGCATCTATCGCAATGGGTTCGCTATAATTAGTATCTGCCCGTTGGTGAGGATAAAACTTGACGACCTCGGTAATCACATTCTTATCATCATTTACGATTTCATTTAGCGATTCAGAATCATTAGCAAATGAAAATAGAAATACTGCCACTAAGATTATAACAAATAGGTTGAGGGAATTTTTCATATCCAATTATTAATTTTTTCGGCAATAAAACAATAATCAAAGCTAGGAAATTCTGGAAAAAGAGCAATGGGCGGTGGATTTTCACGGGGTAATTTTATTTCAAAATAAAAGCATCCTCCTTCGTAATCGGAAAAAAGTGATCTACCTCTTCCTTCAAAATTTGCGCAGTTGTCTCTTCTACCGCACACGCCTCTACCCTCACGCCTCTTGATTTTAAATGTCGAACCAACTCTACGTAATCAGAATCGCCCGAGAGGATAATGATGGTATCTAC
>JBCCJE010000170.1:0-8566 GCA_039027925.1 Bacteroidota bacterium | reverse complement strand
TTTTTTATTTTATTTTTTCTAAAAATCCTTCGTGACTTGGTGACTTCGTAGCAAAAAAATAAAGTAGCCACTAAGTTTTTTATAGCTCTTCAAAAAAAATCTTTGTGCCTTGGTGCCTTCGTAGCAAAGAAAATCCTTCGTGACTTGGTGACTTCGTGGCTACATCTTCCACAAGTGAATTTTGCGAAAAAATTCGAGCGCAAATGTAGTGTAAATTCGACACGAAGTAAAAAATAAATTGCACTTCGAGATAAGACAAGCATTCAAGCACTTTCAAAAAATAACATAATCCGTTGATTTTCAAAGGGCTTAAATAATTAAAACAAAAAGTTTAAAAATAATTTTTATTTTAAAAACAAATTGTTTTATATTGTGTTCGATTACAAAATGATTTTCCAAAAATCGCAAACAATTGCATTATCATGAAATATGGATTAACTAATATCAGAGACTTCGGCAAATTCAATTATGAAAGCGCCACCACTTTCGTTAAGCAAAATTGGATGAAACTAATCATCATTTTTTTTGTGCTTTTTATCATTTTAAAAAAAGACATCAGCCTGAATTTCAATCTACACGCTGCGGGCAGTAGTACCCCACCTCAATCTGACGTTTACGTGCCCCAGCCCCAAAAGGTCAACTATCAGATGCCCGCAATGGAGGAAAAAAAAACTGAAGTAGAGACCTCCCGGCCCATCAAGACAAAAGAAGTCAACCCAACTGAACAAGTCAAGTTGGGCATGGTGAGTCCACTACCCTATTTTGAGCCAGAACATCAATTGGAAACCAAATCCGTCCCGACCATCAAAGACAATCGTGCGAATCATTTTGCGAATCTTACTTTTATTTTAAATCCATCGTACACCGAGAGAAAAAAGGTGGATCGGGAAATTGTCATGCAAAAACAACAAACTGTTTTTCGGTATGTGAAGAGGTACGCCGACGTTGCCGTCTCAGAAATGAAAAAATACGGAATACCCGCCAGCATCACTTTGGCACAAGGGCTTTTGGAGAGTGACGCCGGGGAAAGTCGTTTAGCCAAAAAAAATAAAAACCATTTTGGCATCAAGTGTTTTTCGAGAAAATGTAAAAAAGGACATTGCGCCAACTTTACGGATGATACCCACAAAGATTTTTTTAGAAAATATAAAAGCGTCTGGGAAAGCTATCGCTCGCACAGCGTTTTCCTTCAGGGAGACCGATACCACCACCTCACTCAACTAGGAACTACCGACTACCACGCTTGGGCACACGGACTAAGAAAAGCGGGCTACGCTACGGATAGCAGGTACGCCGAAAAGTTAATTAAAATTATCGAGACTTTGGAATTGCAGCAGTATGATGAGTAGATGATAAAATTATGATGTATCGAGGAGTGGAAAAACGAGAGTGTTTGTAAAAGTATGTCACGCCAAGCACGCTAAGTTTACAAAGACTTGATAATCGACACTTTGCGTACTCTGCGTCAGCGGTTTCTTATATGAGAAAAGTGTCGTCCCGCTGGGACTCAAAAGCTATTGATTCGCCTTTTTTTCTACCCATATTTTGTCCCTCTGGAACTTTTTATTTTATATCGAATGTCGTCAACTTAGTGGCGGTCTGCGGGGGTAATTTCAAATTCCCCTCGCAGTTTTCCTTAATTTTATTGAACCCACGGTGGAAATTTGAAATTACCCCGTGGGAATAAATCCTAAAGTTGACGACATCCCTTTTTATATCTATCTAGGAGTCCCAGAGGGCCAAAATATGGGTAGGACATAACAATCCATTTACATATTTTAAGAGTCCCAGCGGGACGACATATATCTATGTAAGAAATTGCTGACTCTGCGTGACACCTACCGTCGTACACCCTCAACAATAGCCACCTCGGAGTCACTAATTATCCTTGACCTCTCTTCCTGACTCAAACGCCAACAAACATTCAAACCTAAAAATGACAATTTTAGGGAGTTGGAATAAAATGAAGTTCTTACTTTTGATTCTCATTGTTTTGCAAATTTTCCAAAATCTTGAAGATGAAAAAGTGGTTGTTATTATTAGGTTTTCTAAGCGTGGGATTTTTATTTCAAATTGTGGCACAACACTCCGTAGCTCGCCAATGGAACGAAGAAGTACTAGAAGCGATTCGGGATGATTTTGCTAGACCGACCATTCACGCTCGTAATCTCTTTCACATCTCTGCCGCCATGTACGATGCTTGGGCAGCTTACGAACCTACGGCGGACACTTATTTTTTAGGAAAAACCAATCATGGATTTACCATTCCCTTCGAAGGCATCAAGCTACCCGACGATGTGCGGGCGGCGCAGGAAATAGCCATCAGTTACGCTGCTTATCGTTTACTCGTACATCGTTTTCAAAATGCTCCTTTCTACGATTTGATTCTCAATCGTATAGATTTTCTAATGTACAAATTGGAGTTGGACATTAACAATACATCTACAAATTACCATTGTGGGGCAGCGCAGTTGGGTAATTTCATTGCGGAGCAGATTATCGCCTACGGATTACAAGATGGTTCGAACGAGGCAAATGAGTACACCAATCAATTTTACCGCCCCGTCAATGCTCCCTTAATTATTAATTTTTCGGGAAATCCCGTGATAGGAAATCTGGATAGATGGCAACCGCTGAGTTTGGATCAATTCATTGATCAAGGTGGCAATCCCATTGGGGACAGCACCCCCGAATTTCTTAGTCCCGAATGGGGCATCGTCGCTCCGTTTTCCTTGCGGGCTAGCGATGCGGTTCAGTACGAGCGGGACGGATTTGATTATCAAGTTTTTCACGATCCGGGGCCTCCTGCTTACATTGGTACATCGGGCAATACAGTATTGGATAATCCTTACAAGTGGGGGCACACGATGGTTTCCGTTTGGGCTTCCCACCATGATCCGAATGATCCTACGGTTTGGGATATTTCGCCGAGTGCCATCGGCAATATTGACCGATCAGACTATCCCACGACGATTGACGAACTACCTGATTTTTACAAATTTTACGAAGGTGGAGACATTGGCGCAGGTCACGATCTGAATCCTTCTACGGGGTTACCTTACCCGCCCAACTTGGTGAAGCGCAGTGATTACGCCCGTATCCTTGCGGAATTTTGGGCAGATGGCCCTGACTCCGAAACTCCTCCCGGACATTGGTTTACCATTTTGAATACCGTCAACGATCATCCTGATTTAGAGAAAAAAATGATGGGTGAGGGAGATATTTTAAACGACCTAGAGTGGGATGTGAAATCTTATTTTATGCTAGGCGGTGCCATGCACGACGCAGCGATTGCGGCTTGGGGTATCAAAGGCTGGTACGATTACGTACGCCCCGTTTCTGCTATCCGTGGTATGGCGCATTTTGGGCAGGGGAGTGATGAGAGTTTACCCTCGTACCATCCCAACGGATTACCCTTGATAGAGGGATTGGTAGAATTGATTGAAGCTGGCGATCCGTTGCAGGGATCAGGAGGACAGCACATCGGTAAAGTAAAATTATATACTTGGCGGGGCCCCGACTACATCAATGACCCCGAAGATGACGTTGCGGGAGTGGGCTGGATTCGGGCGGCAGACTGGTGGCCTTATCAGCGACCTTCCTTCGTGACCCCTCCTTTTGCGGGCTATGTATCTGGTCATTCTACCTTTAGTCGGGCAGCCGCAGAAGTACTTACGGCGTTGACGGGTGATCCATTTTTTCCAGGTGGTGTGGGAGCGTTCGAATGTCCCAAAAATGAATTTTTAGTTTTTGAAGATGGGCCTTCGGAAAATATCACCTTGCAATGGGCAACCTATCGAGATGCGTCCGATCAATGTAGTTTATCGAGGATTTGGGGTGGGATTCATCCGCCCGTTGATGATATCCCTGGGCGATTGATTGGAGAAAAAATAGGACAAGATGCCTTTGATTTTGCTATTCCTTATTTTACCAAATCCCCCGAAATGCCAAACTTTGATGCGGCTAAAGTGTTTCCTAATCCAACTGACTGCGGTGTCATCATTCAGCACGAGCAAGAAGGCACTTATCCCGTTCAGGTTTTTCAAGCAGACGGAAAGCTATTGTTAGAAACTACTTTAGATTTTGAGGATAATCAGGCTTTTTTAAATTTGGCAAACTTGAATAATGGATGGCACGTCGTGATCCTACGGGATGAAAATGGTAAAATCGTTTTTCGAGAAAAAATAATTTTTAACAAAAAGTAACTATTCAGCTTCGCTGAGTTTAGAGAATTTTCGGAACGCAGAAGTGCGGAGACGCTGAGATTTTTTCTACAGCTGCTATTGGTATATAAATTCGGAAGAAATTGTAAATCACTCGTTGTGCCATAGTGTCTTGTGTTCCATTTCTCTTGTTCAACTTTAATGAATAATCACAATAACGTATAAAATGAGCGATACAAAATTATCAACCGCCACCCTCGGTACTGGCTGTTTTTGGTGTACCGAAGCTATTTTCAAAAGTTTAAAAGGAGTCGAATCTGCGCTGCCGGGATACGCAGGAGGGCACGTGGACAATCCTACTTACGAGCAGGTCTGTTCAAAAACTACTGGACACGCTGAGGTCGTTCACATCAAATACGACGAAGCGATCATCAGCTTCGAGGGATTGCTAGATGTTTTTTGGAGAACCCACAATCCTACCACCCTCAATCGGCAGGGAAATGATGTTGGTCCTCAGTACCGGTCGGTCATATTTTACCACAATGCGGAACAGCAAAAAATCGCAGAGGCTTCCCTGCAAGCAACCGACGAATCTGACTTGTGGTCTGACCCCATCGTGACGGAAATCTCTCCCTTCAAAAAAGTATTTATTGCGGAGGATTACCACAAGGATTACCTCGCCCGTGTGGGTGATCGCAATTCTTACTGTACTTTTGTGGTAAAACCCAAGGTGGAGAAATTCAAGAAAGAATTTAAGGATAAGTTGAAATAGCCCACCTTGAGTACCCCTTCGGAAAAAATAGGCTGGAAAACAGCGGCAGCCATCGTGATTGCCGCAATGATTGGATCGGGGGTATTTACTAGCCTAGGATTTCAGTTAGCTGATGTTAAGAACACCTGGAGCATCATTATCCTTTGGTCAGTAGGTGGCGTATTGGGGTTATTTGGTGCATTTACCTACGCCGAGTTAGGCACTCATTTTAAAGAATCTGGTGGAGATTATATTTTTCTTTCCCGTATTTTCCACCCTTTTGTGGGTTATCTTTACGCGTGGACTTCTTTGATTGTGGGGTTTTCTGGCCCAATTGCCATTTCCGCTTTGGCGATGACTAGCTATTTACAACCCATTCATCCTTCCATTTTTACGGATTGGTTAAGCATCGGAATTATCATTTTAATCACGGCGGTTCACTCCGTGAGTGTCGGTCAGAGTGGAAAATTTCAGGATTATTCTACTTTGATAAAGATAGCTTTTGTACTTTTTTTGATTGGGGCAGGATTCTATTTTGTGCCAGTAGAAAATACAGCCTTGAATTACGATGATAGTTGGCAAAGAGAAATGTGGCTACCGGGATTTGCAGTTTCCTTGATTTACGTTTCCTACGCTTATACCGGATGGAACTCGGCAGCTTACATCATTGATGAGATTGAAGATCCGAAGCGCAACTTGCCGAGGGCACTCATTGGGGCCACTATTTTGGTAACGGTGCTTTACGTACTGCTCCAAATCGTTTTTTTACGCCACGCTTCCGTCATTGACTTGTCGGGGAAAATCCAAGTGGCAACCATTTCATTCAATAATGTATTCGGCGAAACTGGCGGCTTCTGGGTCAGTATTTTTATTGGTTTGCAGTTGACAGCTACCATTAGTGGGTATCTTTGGATTGGTTCGAGAATTAGTTTTGCGATGGCGAAAGAAAATCCGCTGTGGAGTTTTATTGCTACTAAAAACAAAAATGGCATCCCCGTACGAGCACTTTGGACACAGGCGGGTATCAGTATTTTCCTCACACTGACGGGTACTTTTGAGCAGGTGTTGCTCTACGCAAGTTTTGCTTTACAATTAATGGGAACGCTAACTATCGCCTCTTTGCTCTGGCTCAAAAGAAAAGAGGATACCTACCACAGCCCCGGTCGTCCTTGGATTCAAATCATCTATATTCTATTCAGTATTTGGGTACTGGGCTACATGCTGATCGAACAACCCTACGAAAGTTGCATTGGGTTAGGCTTAGTGCTGGCGGGGGGTATTAGTTTTTTTTTACAGCCGAGGGAAGGGTGATTGGTTTTAACTAATTTGTCACCTCTTGAAAATATCCACCTAGTCGAAACACTCATCACCTACGATGCTACGGGCAAAGAAATGTTGAGAACCAAAGCAACGGGGCAGCCCATCAACTTCTCCCATTTCAAAACTGGGCTATACTACGTCTCGCTAGTAGGTAGAAATTTCCGACTAGCTAAAAAAATAATAAGACACTAGCTAAAAAGAGATATACCAAATTTTTGGAAATATGGAATATCTAGCTGGTCTAAACAAAAGTCAAAACCAACAGTTGTGAAAAATTTCTAGTAGATTTGGAGCTACGATTCTGAGATTCATCAAATCGTAACACAAGTTTTACAAAATGAAAAAACTATTACAAATCCTCAACATCGTAGCATTCGTAGCGATGGTATATGTCAATTACCTATCCAATGCCCTACCAATCAATGGTCGTACTCCCGGCCAAATATCCGATTCCCTTCCCAACGAATTTGTTCCCGCTGGATTAACATTTTCTATTTGGGGAGTCATCTACCTCTTACTTTTAGGCTTTGTGATTTACCAAGCAAAAGATCTATTTCGATCCAAGGCGAATAATGATAGTTGGTTTTGGCAGGTCGGCATTTTCTTTATTTTGACTTGCGCTGCGAACATCGGGTGGATTTTTGTCTGGCACTACGGTTACTATCTTATCTCGGTAGGTGTGATGATTACCTTTTTGGTATTGCTCATTATTATTTACCAAAGATTGAATATCGGTAAGGTGACCGTTTCCTCCTCGGTAAGGTGGCTAGTACACCATCCGTTCAGCGTTTATTTGGGTTGGATTACAGTGGCGACTATTGCTAATGTAACCGCTTATCTAGTAAGTATCGGCTGGGATGGTTTTGGAATCTTAGAGGTCTATTGGGCGATTATTATGATTATCGTAGCTGCCTATATCGGACAAAGGGTACTGAGTAGTCGGGGGGATATTGGTTATGGTTTGGTACTGATTTGGGCATTTTTCGGAATTGTACTGAAGCAATGGAGTGGCTTCGAAGGGACACCTAATAATGTAGCCATAGCGGCAATCATTGGTGGTATCCTAGTTTTTATGGCGATGCTTCCGCCCTTGGTCAGAAGTTTTCGGTAAAGGATTTGAGCAGAAAAGAGAACATGCAGTTATTAAATTTTGTCACGGCTTTGGAAAATCTGTCTTAACCATGACTCCATACCTAATCAAACACGCCTTATTTCCCCCCTTGATACCAACGCCCCCATCTACTAACCTAGAGATGGTCATCGTCATTCCCTGCTTCGATGAGTTGGATTTAATCAATAGCTTGCAAAGTATCAAAAATTGCGATGCACCCGTGGGCGATACGGAAGTCATCGTGGTGATTAACGACAGCGAGCAACATAGCCCCGAAATCAAAAATCAAAACGAAATTACACTAGAACTAGCCGAAGCGTGGGCAGCAAAAAACTCAACGCCAAAACTTCAATTTTATATCTTATACAAAACTGGACTTCGAAAAAAAATAGCAGGCGTAGGTACGGCTCGTAAAATAGGAATGGACGAAGCCGTCAGGAGGTTGGAAGTGGTAGAAAATCCAGCAGGTGTGATTGTCTGCTTTGATGCGGATAGCTCGTGTGAAAAAAATTACTTGCGAGAGATAGAAAAACATTTTAAAGAAAATCCCAATACACAAGCTGGTAGTATTTACTTTGAGCATCCTTTGGAAGGAGATGAATTTTCGTCGGAAGTTTACGAAGCCATCACAAAATACGAATTACACCTTCGCTACTACGTTCACGCACAGCGGTACGCAGGTTTTCCGTGGGCAGTCCAAACCATTGGATCGAGCATGGCGGTAAGGTGTAATGCCTACCAACAACAAGGGGGAATGAACAAAAGAAAAGCAGGGGAGGATTTTTATTTTATCCATAAATTCACGCCGTTGAATGCTCATATCGAAATCAAAACCACCAAAGTCATCCCCTCCCCTCGCCGATCACACCGAGTTCCCTTTGGTACAGGCAAGGCAGTAAATGATATTCTAGCCACTCAAAAACAAGATATACACGGACTTGAATTACTTACTTATAATTTTCAAATTTTTAGAGACCTCAAACCTTTTTTAGAGGTCGCACCCAATTTGTTATTATTCAAAAAGGAGGAGATCGAACGGATGAAAAAAAATCTTCCTACGTCCATTCGTACCTTTTTAGAGTACAATGACTTCGACGAGAAGCTAGCCGAGATACAACAAAACACCACTGCACCCCTTACTTTTGGACAACGTTTTTTCCGCTGGTTCAATGCCTTCTTTTTGATGAAGTATGTTCACTTTGCTAGAGATCATTACTACCC
>JBCCJE010000169.1:0-8618 GCA_039027925.1 Bacteroidota bacterium | reverse complement strand
CTACCATTTGAACGAGGAAAAAGATATGACTTTGAATGTTGGATTGGGATACAGACTAAGAGATGCTACTAAGTTTATCGTTGGTATGGATTATAAGCAATTCAGAGTAGGGGCTGCCTACGATTTGACGGTATCGGATTTGAGAGATGCTGACGGTGTACCCGGTGGATTTGAATTGGGAGCTTCTTACATCGCTAAGATTTATAAAAAACCAGACGTGAAACCAGTTATTTTCTGTCCGAGATTTTAGGTGAAATTGAGAATTGAAAATTATGCCTGCCCCGAAACCTCGGGGAATTGAGCCTGCCCCGAAATTTTTGGGAATAGCGTGAAGTGATAATTACAATGGTCAATTACAATTACAATAGTCAATAATAATCAATAACAATAGCAGCAAATTTTTAAGCAATAACAGTTTTAATTAATGATTATGAAAAAAATATTTCTCTTTTCGATGCTAATTTTTCTTTCTGCGAGTACGATGTGGGCGCAACCCATCAATAAACAAACGCGGGAGATGAAAATAGAAATCGCCGATGAGCAAGTGGAAGCACTCAACTACTACGGTGCACTCGAATGGTACGAAAAAGTAATTGAAGAAGATAAAAAAGATAAGAAAAAGGCGGACATACACCTCAACTATAAAATCGCTAATCTTCATTATCTATTGAGAGATTATAAAAGAGCAGAGCGTTACTACAAAAAAGTAGTGAACGCCAGAATGAAGAAAGGTAAGGTGAATCCTTACTTGCCAGAGGCTCGCTTTATTTATGGCCGTGTATTGAAAATGAACGAAGAGTATGAGGATGCGATGGGTGAATTGGAAGATTACATCATGGAATCCAAAGATGAGGTCAATAAAAAATTAGCCAAAGCGGAATTAGACGGTGCTAGAATGGCAATGGGGATGACGCCCGTTACTGGGGTTTTCTTTGAAAATGCAGGTAAAGCCAACACCCGAACCACAGAATCATCGCCTTACCTAGCGGACGATGGTACGCTCTATTTTGCGTCTTTCTTGACTAACGAAGTCATTGTCAAAGATGAAAAGGATGGTGACGCTAGATTAAGAATCGTGACCTCCACCCGTAAGGAGAAAAAGAAGGGAAGAGGCAAAAAGAAAAAAGTAGAGAAAGGTGAATACGAAAAAGGTAAACCACTCACCACCAAAATTAATAGAGAAGGATACCATACGGGCAGCCCTTCTTTTTCGGAAGACGGAAGTATCATGTTTTTTACGCGCATGGAACTAGACGGTAATACCCTTAGCTCTAGTAAAGTTTACTTTAGTGAGAAAGACGGCAAGCGGTGGAAAGGTGCGCAGGAGGTGGCAGGTATCAATGGGGATTACCTCGTGAAACATCCTACGGTAGGAGAACACTTCGGGGAGGAAGTCCTATTCTTTTCTTCCGATATGCCCGGTGGAACGGGTGGATTCGATATTTACTACGCTACCAAAAAAGGTGATGGCGTTTACGCTGATCCTAAAAATATTGGCGAAACCATCAATACCGTAGGGGACGATGAGACCCCCTTCTACAAAGATGGAACAATGTACTTTAGCTCCACGGGACACCCCGGTATCGGAGGATACGATATTTTTTCCTCGCAATGGGATGGCTCTAATTGGAGTAAACCTGCCAATTTGGGTAAAGGGTATAATTCTCCCGTTGATGATTTATTCTTTATGCTGGATGGCTCTGGCAACAACGGTGTAATCCTCTCCAATAGAGTAGGAACGAAGTCGCAAAAAAGTAAGACTTGCTGCGATGATATTTTTACGGTGACGATTCCAGACGTAATCCTAGAGCTAGTAGCTACTACTTTTGATGATAAAGACCAGCCGTTGAATGGCGTTACGGTATCTTTGATCGAGGTGGTGGACAACGAGCGAGGAGATACAGACGCACAGACTAATGGGAATGCCAACAACTTTGGTTTCACCCTAAAAGAAGAAAAATCGTACATGGTCATCGGTAAAGCGGAAGGTTTCTTTCCAGATACTGCTTATTTGAATACGGTAGGTCTGACGGAGTCCACCGTGATTGATAGACAACTGAAATTAGCACCAGTTCCTCCGCCAGAAATTGTAGAGACGGAAATTACCGTGGTGCGGGAAGAACCCATCGAATTGAAAAATATTCTTTTTGAGTTTGATGATGACGAAATTCTCCCCGAAGCTGAACCAGATTTACAACTCGTTTTGGATTTAATGAACACCTACTCGGATATGGTGATTGAACTGGGATCACATACGGATGCGCAAGGTAATGATAGCTATAACCAACGATTATCGCAACGTCGGGCGGCGAGCAGTAAGCGATGGTTGACCGAAAGAGGAATTGCTGATTCGCGAGTCAAAGCGGTAGGATACGGAGAGACTCAAATTAGAAATCATTGTGTGAATGGTGTAAAATGCCCAGATGAGGAGCATAGATACAATCGTCGTACGGAATTTAAAATCATTTCTGGGCCTACTACGATCAAGATTGAGGAAAAGCGATTGCAAAAGTCTAGCGGCAACGGAGGTATCGGGATGAGTCAACAATCTGGGAAAAAGAAATTTGAATTGACTTTTGAAAAAGATATGATTGACTTGGGGACGTTGACGCAGGGCGATAAGCGCCAGTTAAAATTCAAATTTACGAATACAGGTACTGAGGAGGTAAAAATTGATTTTGCCCAAGGATCGTGTGGATGTACTGTTCCCGATTGGCCAAGAAAAAATTTTAAGCCCGGCGAATCTGGCGAAATAGAAGTGGAATATAATAGTAAAGAAAAAGAAGGTGCGCAAGATAATTCTGTGGATGTGATCCTAACCGCTACGGACGAAAAAGGATACCCCATTATCTACACCGCTACGTTCAAGGCATTTGTAAAAACTAAGTAGTTAGAGAGTCTGCTTTTAAAAAACCGCTTCGGGTGTTTTGGTACTCGAAGCGGTTTTTTATTTGAACCTAACCTAAGTTCCTTCGGACATTATTGCTTTGGTAAAGAAATCAAGTAGTAGGAACAAGTGGTAAAAAAATTCCTTACATACGGGAGGGCAGCAATGATAGTCAATTGCTTCCTAGGAGTTAGGTTAAATTTAGTCTCGTAATTGGGATTAATTAAAAAAGGCGTCTTTTCATCTATCACGTAGTTTTCTTTCCGTAAAATGCTTTCGAACCGCTCAATGCTAATGCCCGTTTCTTTTACTTCCAACAAATTATCAATTCTGGATTGCGGTTCTCCAAACATCTTAAGCATCCCCGCATAAACCGAGGTGGGCAGCAAATGGTAGTAAGGAAGTTTGGAAGCTAGTTTATTTTTGCACACTTGCTGATGACCACCGAAGGGCATTTGCCAAGGAGGAAAACCAAAGAATATTTTACCGCTGTCTTTTAAAAAAACCTTTACGTACCCCATGAATTTTTCTTGATCGTGAATGTGCTCAATTACATCTCTCATGATGATAAGATCAAATTTTCCTACCTCCTCGGTATTTATTTTATAAATATCCTTTAAAATAAACTGGATGTTGTCTTTCTTTTCGTGGCTGTTGAAGTAGGTTCTACCTTTTTCTATTTTACCTCGGTTAAGATCAATGCCAACGACTTGACAGCCTATGTCAAGAAAAGGTTCTAAATTTCCGCCCTCGCCACACCCAATTTCTAAAACTCTCGTGCTCGCATTGATTTTCATATGTTTTTCAATGTACGGAATGACATACTTTTGAGTAGTGTAGATTTGCTCCTTGAAGTATATTTTTCGGTCTTGATGTCGAACTTGCATGACTTAGATTTATAATTAATTTGTCGGCGCAAAATTATAAAATAATGAGAGGAATTTGAGTTAAGATATTGAACGACGAAACACCAAAAAGAAAACCCATCCCGAATGAACGGAATGGGTTGATATTCTTTTTGTCAAATTATATTAATATGACCATAAATCGTGTTCGTAATTGAAGATCTCTTGTTTAATCTTATCCGCTTCCAGTAAAATATCTACACCTTGAAGATAATCCTGAATACGCCTGTTATAAACATTAGATTCCTTGTAAATGTAGCTGGAAAAAAATCTTCTTTCAAAGAGGTCTTCCCAAGTACCTAAATCTCCATCATTGCCTTGGTTGAATACCTTATGCCGAGCAAATAATTCTCTACAATCAGGATAATACACCCAAAACATCGGCTTAGTAAAACGATAGTTACCATTGTCATCTTTTACATCAATCAAAGGCGCAATTCCTAAGATTCTAACTTGAAGCGTAGAGGTATTCTCATCGAAGAACCATACTTCCTTTAGTCGGAACTGTTTAACATCTTCGGGATTCAAGTCGTTTCTTACAATTTGCACTTGCTCTTCGTACGTTTCGGGGTCGAAAGTAATTACGGTATCAATGTTACTGCCCATTGCTGCGATCTCGTCTGGCTGAAGTTTCATTTCGAATTTGTCGTACTCATTGACATTGTACGCCGCAATTTCTCCATTGACCGCAGCTTCCATCAAAATAGTGAAGAAGGGCTTTTCGGGATACGCAAAAGAAAGATTCATTTTTTCACGAATGTCAATGACTCTCCAAATTCGCTTTTCCCAAAAAATATCAGCTTCACGGATTCTCTGGTAAGGTAAAACCATACGGTCATCCACCAATCTTTTCTCTACAATATCATCCAACGGCAAATCGTCACTGCTTACTTCTGCCTCTGTTCTCACAGGGTTAGGATCTTGTGCCGTAGCAGGATTTGAAAAAATCAAAATTCCTAGTAGGCATAAACTTAAAATTTTTAAAGCGATCTTCATGACTTAAAGATTTATGTAATTTTCTGAATACTAATTAATTCTAACTTATCTAATCTTGAAAACCATAGAGTTGATCTTACGACCAGCAGGGTCTCCAGGACATTTAGCTTTTACGTTATCAAAGTAGTAGGTGTCACCGGGCTTTGCTCGGTTCACGAGTGCTCTGGCCTCATTTGAGTATCTTGGCCCTTTGTTGTTCACATTTACAGGATCGGCTCTTTTGGCCTGTCGAGTGACAACGAATCCCATAATTTTGCAAACCGCATCGAAGTCAAATCCATCAAGGAATGCACCAACTCCACCTTGTGCTCTAAACTCACCATTACCAATAGCACCACCAGTATTTCCACTTAATTTAGCAACTGGATCAGGAATACGTTTTACACGGAAAAGTGCTTTTTCATTCAATTTACCTGCGCTTACTCGCACCTCACACTCTTGTCCTAATTTTGCGGGCTTAGTCACATTCACAATGTAATTTCCAGTACCACTAGCTTTTTTGAGTTTTCCACCACCGCCACCGCCGAGGGAAACTTTCACGTCATTACTATTCGCACCCGCCGCAGATACTTTAATCGGATTATCCACTCCAATATAAAATACATTCATTTTGGTAGCAGATACGGTAACAGATCCTTGACCTACTTCGTAAGAAAATTCAGCATCCCCTTTACTTACTTCTCCAGTAAGTGGATTGGTAACGGCTGCACCCAATTTCAATTTACGAGTACCCAAACTACCTGCTTTTTCGGTAAATTTAACTTTACCATCTTTATCAGGTCGGAAAGATTTACCATTGATCGTAATGGACACGTCATTAGGGTCTATCGCAGAAGAGTACGTTCCCACGGATACTTCCGCTTCGAAAGTTTCACCCTGTAATAGGTATCCTTTTTTTGCACTTACTACTGGGAAAAACTGATTGAACTCCACTACACGACCACCCGAAAGTTCCGCTAGTTGGTTAACACCCGCAGCTTCTGCATTTCTAGCATCCGTAATAATTTGAGTTAAGATAGGAAGTACCGCCGCAACAGGCATTTGTCTAAACTTGTAGTCAGCCCAACTCTTCTTGTCTTTTGATTCTTTCCATTCGTCTGAAACACCCAGCGTCATATTCTTCTCAAAATTCTGAATTCGTGTTTTTATCTCTTTTTCTTTTAAACCGAAGGTTTTTCCTTCATTCGTCAAAACGTCATTGTATGCTTTCAGAATGTTAGCGCGAGTAGCCGTAATTTTATCTTCTAGCTCTTTTCCAACGCCTTCATTAACTAACATTTGCGTAGTAACATCTTTATTCTTCATTCCTTTCAACTTCTTTCTTTTTCCGTCTTTCATTACGTAGTCTCCATCATCTACTTCACCACTCTTATCTCCTGATCCATCAATCAAGCGAACTTTTATATCTTCAACTTCAGATGCGAAAGCAGCCACTTCGTCTCTGATTGATTGGATAGCAGGCTGTAGAGGTCTGTACTTTTTCTTTGAATCATCTTTCAATAGTTCATTCAGACCTTTTTGGGTAGCATTGAGGGCACTCACCGTATTTTTATTGGTCGTATCGAGTGAATCATTGATAGATATAAAGGCATTCATCACCTCAGCGGAAACGTTTAGAGCCAGTAGTGCTGTCAGTACTAGGTACATCAAGTTAATCATCAGCTGCCGGGGTTCCTTAGGTATTGACATATTATTTGTTTTTTAAAATTTAAAAAATGTTTTGTTACCTATCAGTTACGATTTGTTTCCAATGTTTGACATTGCAGTCAACATATTTCCGTAAACTGAATTAAGAGAACCAAGGTTTTGATTGAGTGCACCTAACTGTTGCTTGTAGGCTTTAGTATCTTCTAGTGAGTCGGAGAGATCCGCCATTGCTTCGTTCAGTCGAGTGTAAAAATTACTCATTGTCTTCATTTGCTGTCCTGTTCCAGAAAAATCAACTTCTTGTAGTGCTTTTAATGAACCTAAGCTTTTGGACATTCCTTGAAGTTCGTTGAGCATGCCGCCTAGTTGCTGTTCAACTACCTCTCCGTTCAAAGCTGGAGTTGATTCACTCAAAGGCGCATCTGATAAAGGTGAAATTTTTGAACTGTAATCATCTAGTCCAGGATATAATTTTTCCCAGTAGTAATCTTTCTCTGGTCCCAAAACTCCGAGCAGAAGGAAGATACCAGCTTCTACACATAGACCAATAGTCAACATCAAACTAGCACCGGGTAAACTTTCTAATTTAAATAAGGCACCGATTAGTACAGTAGCTGCACCTACTCCAATAAGTAAATTCTTGACGTACTTAAAAGTCTTTGACTTTAAAAAACTCATTTTTCAATCTTTTAATAGGTTAGTAATTAATTTCAATAATGGGTGATTCCGAAATCTAACAGAAATACCCTTCAACATAATGTTGGTACTAATAAAAGTAACAATTTTTTTTTACGTGAAATGGGTAGGGTAGGATTCGGTTCAATTAAATTATATTTTGTCGAGTCCAAAAGAATAGATATTGACGTAATTCTTATTTAATCAATATCTATTCTTTGGAATCTTACTTACTAGAAGTGCGTGCTAGAAATCATTAATTGAACGACCAAGGAAAGTTAGAGCACATCTGAAACCGATGTATGATTTGGTGGTATCTTGAAATTCCCAGTGGCGAGTACCTGTTTGCATAAAGAAAGCAATATCTTTCCAAGAGCCACCTCTGATTACTTTTCTCTTCTGGGCATTGGGATCACTATCGTCAGCATCATATCTGAAATCAGGATTCAAATCGTGCAAGAAGGAATATGAATTTTCGTGGAAAGCGGAAGATGTCCACTCTGAAACGTTTCCAGACATATTATATAATCCGTAATCATTAGGGAAGTAAGCGTCTGCTTTGACGGTATAAAAACCTCCATCTTCGGGATAATTTCCTCTTCCTGGCTTGAAGTTGGCCAGTAGGCATCCTTTTGCATTTCTTACGTAGTAACCTCCCCACGGATAAGGAGCATGTTCGTGACCTCCTCTGGCAGCGTATTCCCACTCGTGCTCGGTAGGTAGCCTGAAATCTTCAGAAATCACCTCACCAGTTTGGTACTTATTCCATAGCTGTGTTCTCCAATAGCAGAAAGCCGTTGCCATTTTCCAATCAATACCTACAACTGGATAATCATCAAAAGCTGGATGCCAAAAATAATTTCTGGTAAATGGCTCATTGTAAGAATACGCAAAGTCTCTTACCCAAGCCAAGGTGTCAGGGTAAATATTAGCTTCATCTCGGCTGATAAAACTACTTCTTGACGCATCAGGATCTTTGTTGTGAGCGGCAGCTTGCCAATCATACCATTCGTACTGGTAAACAAAATTCCTAGTATCTAATTCTTTTCTGCCTGCGAATCTGTCATCACCAGAATAATAAAGATCTTCTAGTTCTTCCATTTCCCAGTCAATTTCAATTTCCCAATCAATTTGCTCATCCCCGTTAGTATTCTCCATCACATTGCCTAATGCCGTATGTGCCAGAGAATCCCGTACCCAATTCACAAATTGCCGATATTCGTTATTTGTGATTTCGGTATCATCCATGTAGAATCCCTGAATAGAGATTGTCTTAGGTCGTTGAATAAAGGTTTTACTTACGTCTTGATCACTAGGTCCGATATGTAGTGTCCCCGAAGGAATATAGACCATACCATAGGGGTTGATTCCGCTCCAAGAGGGTCTATCTATTACACCAATTAATTGACCATTTTGTTTAGTACCGCATGAACTTGCGATGATGGTAAGAGTTAACAATACCAGTACTGTTCTTGATAATTTTTTCATTTTAACACCCGAGTTTTCCT
>JBCCJE010000168.1:0-8628 GCA_039027925.1 Bacteroidota bacterium | reverse complement strand
GCTCATAATCCATGGCTGCTTTTCCATCTTGATAAAGTTGATTGGCAATATTTTGAGAAAATATTTTGATGATCCAGATACAGTTATTCAACTAACCTGTTTTCTTTATATACAAAATGAATAAATCAATTCCGTATGATTATTTACTGAACCACCACCTTTCTTACTACTTGTCCTTCCTGCGTTTGCACTCGCAAAGTGTAAATTCCTCTAGGCAAATCCGAAAGATCAAAATCGAAAGTTCCATTCGAAAATTCGACCTGCTTGGACTTCAGTAATTTTCCTTCCAAACTGTACAAATAAAAATCAGCAGCACTATTATTTTCATTTTCGATAGTCAAAAATATTTTACCATCGGTTGGGTTGGGAAATACCGCTACCCGAAATGACTCCACCAATTCCTCTGTGGAGGTAGGATTTTCGAAAACAACTGCCGAGGTGTTGGCACATTTATTTTCTCCAGCATCCGAAGTGATACAGGCAGTATTGGTGATGGAATAAAAATCATCATAAAACACAATGTTATCAATGTACCACCCGTCGCCACCTACCAAACCATCACACCCCAAACGAAACCGAACTAACATATCCTGATTGAGATAATTCCCCATATCCAACAAAGAATTAATGTAGCCACCACTAGATCCCGTGAAAGCATTTCTTTCGCTGAGGACGTTGTCGGGATTATCCTCTAGCGTACCGTTGTATCCATTTTGTATAAAATTGAGATTCGCATCTATCCAGTTATTTCCGTTGTCTAGGGAAATCTCAATGACCCCTCCGTCCCAAGTATTCTCGGTATCGTAGCGATGCCAAATAGAAAGTATCGGATTATTACCTTCTATCTTAATGGTATTAGCAGTTGTTAGGATTTGTTCGGAGGACTCATCTAGATTTTCGGCAAACCACGCAAAATCTCCCTCATAACTAGCCGTGGTAAATCCCCAACTAGCTGGCCCAACGGGGGAACTGACCGTCCAGTTGCCACCGCCATTCTCTACGTAATCTTCAAATTTGACAATAGTAAATGGAGCCGCCGCCGTGAGTACATCGTAAGTACAGGTAACAGAATCTCCAGGAGCTAAGTCTCCCAACGAAATTGTCAATACATTGTTATTATCCACAGTTGCCGACGGACAACTCACCGAGCTAGTCACTAGTTCTACGCCATCTGGTAAAATATCAGAAATTATTACGTTAGTTCTAGCATCGGGCGAATCATTTTTTACGCCCACGGTGTAGGTGATGATGGAACTAGACTGTATTTCACTAGCACCAGATTTTGAAATTTTGAGGGAGTTATCGCAAGACCACGGCACTTCAAAATTTTCGATTCCCTCTTCCTGCGCATTCACTCCGAGTCCTCGACGGGCAAAGGTTTCCCAAATCAAACATCTGTGAATACCATCGTAGTTGGCTTCGTCAGCAGCGAGGATAGCATCCCGTGCATCTAAGAAAGTAGGATTACACGCTTGTAATTTTAAGCCATCCAATACCAGTTGCATAGCTCTGTTGTTACCGCCTTCACCGTTGTACAGATCATCATCAAATCCATACACATCCACGAGATTCCAATACAAATCCCAAATCATCACCGCCCACACCGAGCCTACTCCGTGGGGTACACTCACATCATTGATGTCCGCATACGTATGCGGATCTACACTCATATCTCTACTGTAGGGAAAATCTCGAATACCGTCTCCGTTGGTGGGTTGGTTAATAGAATAAGTACCAATCCCTCGTGGTTCTTCTGCGTTGTCGGCAGAGGTCGTCTGCATCACTAGCGCAAACCAATCGCTCCATCCTTCTCCAGCTTGCTCAAAATTAGAAAGGCAACCTCCTTGGTTAGGTCCTCCAGTTAATCTGCTAGAGATGCCGTGGGTATATTCGTGAACAATAACCCCGTTGTCGTAATCAGCATCTCGACCCGCCGGTCCTGGAGTTGGAATCTCAAAATTGGGCCCACTAAACTCCACAGACAATGGTAAGTCTAGTTTTAAAACATTACAATCCTCCAATGACATCATCACCGCAGGTATCGTGACTTGATCGCCATCAGCACCGGGCAGCATCGGGAAGGGATCTGCATTTTCATTGTTACAAATGATGACGGCTACTGCGCCTGCGTTTTCGGCCCTCAATGCTTTTGTACCAAACTGACAATTGCCACGATCTATCAGAGCTATTTTCCCATCAATGTCTGCACCGTTGATCAGTTCCTCACAAGCATCAGAGGCGGTATTTGTACCGTCATCCACTAGCACCACCTCACTAATGATGGGCGTAGTTGGGATTTCTCCACCAAAAGCAGCGCCTACCATCCCGTAATCACCAGCTACTCCCACGGGAGCCGTCACTACCAACTCCGTTGTAGGCGGAGGAGGCAGATTGTCTTGCCCCCAGTAATACATTTGCATCCGTGGGCGATTACCATCATTGGTAGGAGCGAAGTTGGCATTATTTCTCCCCGAACCATCTAATGCTTCGGCGCGCACGTAATCGCCCCCTGCTCCACCGTTTCCGTAATTGTTTTGTTGGAAATTTCCTGATACCTCGTCAAACCCGTAATGATACCAAAGATCATGAATAACATTATTCCAGTAAAACAAATTGACCACTCCACCCTCTACTTGAGTGTACGGGAAGTTATTGTTAGGATCAAAAGGAAAATCAAATTCTAACAATGCTCCTCCGTCAGGCTCATCGTCCATAGAAACTCCACTATCAAAAATATCTTGATACGCATGTACATTGTTACCTCTCGTAATCGTAAACTCTGCTCCCGTAGCACCATCCGTATCGTGCCAGCCAAAAGGAGAAGCCGTTAAATCCGCTGGATCCACTACGATTTCCCGATCTCCATGATTAGGACTTTCGAGCGGAAGGGGAAACACATGATACGAATTGGGCATCACAGGAGTAAAAGCATTCGTATTTTTTGGGGCTGTCTTCGTCGTGTGGTTCGTATTTTTTTGTCCAACGTGATGGTGATCCTTATTACAAGATTCGCTGTGGCTAAAATCACAATGAATAACGATGTCTTGATAATCCATGATCTCTCCCGTCAGAGCATCTACTCTCGCATCCCACCAGTGTTGGGCATCTAGTTGGTACAACTTCACTTGCCACGCCAGTCGAACCTCCTTGTTTTTCAGGGGATGAAAAACCAAATCCACCGAGATGGGTTCTAAAGCAATTCCAACGTGTTCGAACACAAAGTGTCGCCCGTCTCTTTGTTCTTTAATTTGGAGAGCAGACCCTTCGGGTGCGGCGAACTTTTCAATTACATTTTTCAGCGCATCCGTAGGCTCAACGGTAGGTGTCGTCGCATTGACCCTAGCTGCTAAATCAGCAACAAACCGACTACCCATATTCAAAACCCGACCATCTGACAACACATTGATATTGATAATCGCCGTAGGCACTTCGATACCTTCGTGTAGTTGCTTCAGATATACGTGCGTCACGCCGTTGTGGCGAGAAGTGTAATAATCATTGATCTTGTAGTTAGCAATGTCTTCGGCGGTGAGGGATAACTTTTCTCGCTCTTGTTGAAGATGTCGGAGCGCAATGTCGAGTGCTGATTGGTTTTGGGAAAAAAGAGTAACGGGAAGGGCAAGGAGTAAAATTAATACCCAACGTACAACAGATATACCTGTACTGTTCATTTTGCTGATTTTGTTATTGAAAAAAGTTTAGAGTATATGCTCTAAAATTGCGTAGGAAAGTTGCAATGAGATTAGCTTTTTGAAAAGAAAAACAAGGATGGGAAAAGCAACTAAAGTGCACCTTCATCAGTCACCATTCGATCGTTGGCTCTTATCAAAATGCTAAAAAAAATAAGCAGTCCTACTAAAGAATTACAAAACTAACTTATTTTATGTTTTTGGGAGAACCAGTAAAATCTCATTTTGGTAGGATATGCCAAGCGGAGGACGAAATTAGATATTCGAAATGACGGTTGAAAGTCGTGCCCATTTTACGTTAAAAAATGACTACGGTAAAGTTGGCTAAAATGAATAATCGTTCCGTTCTTTTTATTCGATTTTTTTCTTAGATTTAGATCGGATATCATTACCTCAAAAATCAAACATCAACTATGAAAAAATCTACCGATGACAACCAACCCCGTATTGGTATAATTGGGGGTGGCGCAGCGGGACTTTCCGCAGGATATTTTCTCAAACAACAAGGCTACAAAAATGTAACGATTCTCGAAAAAGAAAATCGAGTCGGCGGAAAGTGCTTATCCATCACGGTAGGCGGAAAATCCTTCGACCTCGGTGCTAACTACATCACCTCTAGTTACAAAGAAGTCCAAAAACTCGCTAGAATTTTTGGCGCTAACATGTACACCGAGGGCAATCTCAGAGCCTACAATAATCCAGCAGAAAAATTTTCTTCCCTATTCAAAGCGGTCACTAAAGATACTTCCATCTTTAAGTTAGGTTGGGAATCTTTACGCTACCTTTTTAAGCGTTGGCAGTTGAATCGCTATATTTCTCCCAAACGCCCCGGCTACAAGGGCATTGCTAAACATCCAGCACTCACGCAATCTTTTGAGCAGTGGCTATTGGAAAATAATTTTCCCAATCTAGCCACTCTGTTTGAAGTGCCCATTGCGCTGATGGGCTACGGGAAACTGAAAGAAATACCTGCCGCTTACGCCTTAACCTACATGACGACCAATACCTTTTTGGACTTATCCCTTGCTGCTGTCAATCCACATATTCGCGGGTATCCAAAGCGATTTACGGAAGGGTACGAACGATTGTGGGATCGAGTATCTTGGGAACTAGATGTCATCGTGGGAGCTAAAGTGACCAAGGTAACGCGCGGCGAAGAAATAAAAGTAGAGTACAACAAACTCGAAGAGCACCTCGGCCACGTTGTTCCTGCCAAACAAGAACTGACCTTTGATTATTTGTTTGTAGGTGTTCCGCTTTACGAGGCAGCGCTGGATCAGTTTTTAGATCAAAGCGAAGAGGAGCGAAATTTATTCAAGCAAGTCGTTTATGATCCATTCATCGTGACGACCTACGATGTCCCTGGACTAGAAGATTTTACGGCGGCTACTTTTATGATTCCAGAACCCGAAGTGGGGCAACCATTCGTAGTGACTCGACAATTTGAAAACAATAATTTGGTTTCCATTTATACGAGAACAGTTTATGGTCAAAAAATTGACAAGGCTACGATCCTTGCCAACAATGCTGCCTTCGTAAAAAAATCCTGCAACGTAGATTTGGGAGCATACTACTCTTACAGCGAGTTTCCTTATTTTCCACACGTACCGCAGGAAGCATTCGCCAATGGATTTTACGATCAACTCGCCAATTTGCAGGGGAAAAAAAATACATTCTTCGTAGGCGGACTGATGAATTTTGAACTCGTAGAAACCATCACTAATTATTCCAAGCATTTAGTAAAAAATCATTTTGCTAAAATAAAATAGGATACGCTCATTTTTATAACAATACATTTACTAATTTTATTTTTTAAAAAACAAACTGGAAAACCACTATGAAAAAATTCTTTTATAAGGCAGGAGTCGTCCAACTTTTTATCCTTCTATTTCTCCATTTATATAACAACAGGCACGGACTTCCCATCCCGAATGTAGATAAGGAAAGCGCCGAGCTATTGTACCTGATGGAAAATTACGAAATAGAATATTTCCCCATTGGGCCAAAGCGTACCTTGGATGATTCCATTTGGGGATACGATTTCACTTGGGCTGCTTTTGTGATCTTCACTTTTTTGGCTTCTTTGACCGTATTGATTTTTAAATTTTATAATCCTAAAGTAGGTCGCCACCTTGCGCTGGCCAATTCCATTTTATGGGGGATCGCTACCACCGCTGCTTTAGTGTATTGGAGTTTACCCGAACAAATAGTATTTGGATTATTATTTCTGACTTTTTTACTTTCCTTCATTTTTGAATGGAAAACTCCTCGCCCCAAAGATACCCGTGTGTGTATTGTTGGAGCAGGTGTATCGGGACTCACTGCAGGATACCAATTGGTGAAGCAAGGATACCATCACGTTACCATACTCGAAAAAGCAGATCGAGTAGGCGGAAAATGTTACACCCCCGTAATTGATAATCATCCTTACGATTTGGGAGGACACGAAATGCTGGCAGGCTACAAGGACGTGATGGATATTGCTAGAGAACTGAATGCTCCCGATAAAAAAAGTATCCCTCCCTTAGTTTATAACAAGGAGTTGAAAAAGTACCTGGGATTCAAGGCTGCCGCTACGGCATCCACCCCTTACTCCATACCCCAAGTGATGTGGGCTTCCATCCGATATTTTTTTATGGTACTTTTTAAATACCGAAAGTATTCGCTGCCCTCTACGGGTTTTGCAAACATGCCTAAAGAATTAGCCATGCCCTTAGACGATTGGTTGGAAAAAAATAAGTTAAAACCGTTGAGTGGCATTCTGGACTTCGTAGTGAAGGTTCAAGACTACGGGCGGTTCAAAGCCTCCGCTGGATATTTAGTAAAATTTATGGGCGCACGCAATTGGTTTTCCTTACTGATTTCGGGCATGGGTTTGACGCATCAATGGCCAAGGGTATTTGTTTACGGAATGCAAAATCTTTGTGAAAGGATGGCAGCTACCGTTTTGGATACAAGAGTATCTACCAACATTACTAAAATTAAGAGAGATGGCAGCAAAACAACGGGTGGCGTTTTGGTTTACATCGAAGGTCAAGAAGCCCCCGAAGTATTTGATAAGTTAATTATCTCCTCACCGTTGCAGTTATCAAAAATAAAATTTTTAGATTTGACGGAGGTAGAACACAAGCTATTCCAGCAGATAAAAATTAGTCGGTGTTTTTCGACGATGTGCAAAGTGCAGGGATTGCCAGCGGGTGTAGTGGCTAGTATCCCGTTCAATGATTTGAACGATGGCGAATACACAGGGTACATCAAGGACTTTAGAGATACGGATTATAATTATTTTTTCTCCGTGGCGGATGATCCCGCCGTCAGTCCGCAGCAAGTAAAAGAGGAAATAGAGGTGGTACTGAAAGATGTGCCAGACTATCAAGGGAAAAAACCAAAGGTGAATGAATTTGTGCTGCAAAAGGAGTGGCAGTATTTTCCACACGTTTCGGTAGCAGCTTTTCACAATGGTTACTACGATAAGTTGGAGGCTTTGCAGGGAAAAAATAACAGCTACTTTGCCTCGTCCTTTTTAGCTTTCGAATGTGTAGGCAATAGCGTAGCCTACGCCAAACGCTTGGTAGAGAAAAGGTTTTGACAAAACATAACAATGAAAATACGTCTTAGGTCTCAGTTAATTATTGCATGTTGTTTATTGAGCTTTGTGTCTTTTGCGCAAAGCTCCATGCTCGAAATCTCTACCCAAAAGGAAGTGTACGCTCTCGGCAAGTACGTTGGCGTTTTTGAGGATACATCCGCTGTGGTTACTTTTGATGAAATACGAAGTAGCCAATTCCAAAATAAATTTGAACGCTCGGACGTGGACGCCCTCAACTACGGGGTGACGCCCTCGGTACTTTGGATAAAAATTCAGCTAAAAAACTTAGAACCCAATCCCAATATCCAATGGCTAATCAGTCTGGATTATCCTCTATTTGACTACGTAAATTTTTACCAAAAAAATCCTAAGGGAGAATGGGTCGTTCAAAAAACGGGTGATAAGTTTCCCTACAGCGAGCGACAAATTCCTGATCGTAATTTTGTATTTGCTACTCATTTTCCTTACGATACGGTGAGTACCTTTTACCTGCGCTTCGAGACCAATGGCTCGATGCAGATCACACCTTCTTTGTACAGAGAACGTGCGTACCTTGTTAGTAACAATAATGCAGAAATTGCCTACGGGTTATTTTTTGGAGGGATGATGATTATCATGCTCTACAACCTGTTTTTATTTTTTAGTCTGAAAGATGTGGCTTACCTCGCCTATTGTATTTTTATTGTTGCAAGTTTTAGTTTACAAGCTGCGTACAGCGGGCACTTTATCAAATATTGGTACGGAGATAATCCTTACTGGGCCAACTTGATGATACCATTGATAATGGTCATCAACCCAATTACAATGGCTATTTTTTCCATTATCTTTTTGAAAACTAAAAAATTTGCTCCCCTGTGGCATAAAATATTAATCGGTATCATCGGAGTCGGTTGCGTTCATTTTGTACTGATCTTTTATTTACCTATCATCAAATCCATTCCTTTTTCGGGATTAATCACTACCGTCGCTTTATTTGCAGTTTTCTTTGCGGGGATTGCGGCGTACAGAAAAGGGAATAAATCTGCTAGATTTTATCTAGTTGCTTGGTTCTTACTCATCATCGTTGCTTTGTTGGCTGCCTTCCGATTGTTTGGTGTAGTACCTTCCAATAACCTAACGGTACACGGCGTAAAATTAGCGATTTTATCAGAAATCGTTTTATTGGCTTTAGCATTGGCTGACAAATACAATATCTTCAGAAAAGAAAAAGAGGACGCCCAACAAAAGATATTACAGATGCAAGAAGAAGCCAATAAGGTGCTAGAAGAAAAAGTAGAACAGCGAACCGTAGAATTAGCGGAAGCCAATCACAAGCTAAGCAATACCCTATCCAAAGTGGAAGAAGAAAGG
>JBCCJE010000167.1:0-8666 GCA_039027925.1 Bacteroidota bacterium | reverse complement strand
TTGATCCAGAGGGGATGATAGCCTTCAGTTTCCGCAGGCGGATAAATGTATCTCAGTTCGTACTCGCCCCAAACCCAAACCCGCTGGCGTTCGGGCGGATAAGCCCCCTGCATCACACCGTCCTCGTAAGGCACGTAAACGGCGACATCGGAGTACGTTTTTCCTTTTTGTAAAATGCCCGAAACTTTTTCTACATAGCTGTTAAAAGCGGGCAACTCTGGTTCAAGACTTCCACCGGGACCAAAGTAAGTCGTCGCAAAAAATTCGATGGAGTCAGACCCCATAGGATTATAGGGCATTCCGTGGTAAAAATGTTGGTTGACGCCCTGCGCAAACATCGCATCGGCGACCATCTTCAAGTCGGCTGTTTGTTCTTTGCGGAGATACGTGGCGGGAAATCCGTACATACAAGTAAATGTCTCACTCGAAACCATCGGCTTACTCGCCAAGCAAGCCGATGAACTCACGATACGGGAGTAGTTGGGATTATTGAGCATGGATTCCGTCTCGGGAATATCCACCAAACTGTAAGTAGTCATCACATCGGTGGGCGAAGCCAGACACTGCACGCGTGACCACGCACCGAGTGCTTTGCATTTTTCTACGTAAGGTTTGTAAAATCCGTTGATAACGTACTCCTCCAGATGCAGCATGTAATCGTAGCGAACATCGGGAAAGGAATCTAGCCCCGCTTCCATAAAAGGAATGATGTCGTAACCGAACGTTTTTTGGAAAGTTTGATCAAAATTGGGTGTCCAGATTTTGTATTTCGAGTTGAGTTTGATTTCCCAAGAATCTGTAAAAAGTGCGGACTTCGAACCCGCCAACGCCCCCTCCAAGGCTTTTCCAATCGGTTCAGCAAATTGGGCAAATGCGACTGCATCCAAATGATTGATGACATACTGAGTATCGGGCCAAACCCACGCAAAAGTCAGTAGCTGCCGAAAAGTAGTATCCCCGTAAACTTGGGTTCGGTATTTTTTTTCAATATCACTACCAGCCACGGGCCAAGCACTACCAAACGTAAAATCACAAGCCAGACCAATCGAATCTGCGTATTGCTTGGTATATTCTACTACGTCCGCCCACGCTGGACTTAGCCACTCTTGGGCAGTAGTGTCTTTAGGGTAGTAGCGATCATAGCTTCGTTCGTACATTTTTTGGTAGCGGTACAAAGGGTACACCCAAGCGATCTCTACGCCACCAAAGTTATTTTTTTTAGCCCAATCCAATTGGTACTTGATGTCCGATTTTTTGATTTTGGTAGCGAACCACCACCAGCGAGTACCGGGCTTCGTGGTGGGATAAAAAGTGGTAGCGGAAGATGAAGTAGCAGATGTAGTATCTTTACTACAACTAATGAGTAGGGTAAAAAAAATACCACAGGTGAGCACAAAGTGAATAAACCATTTCATCGAACAAAAGTAAACAATTAATCATAGCTTGAAAATATTTGTTTCGGAGGGCAAGGTAGGGCGGCTAAGTGCTACTTGACAAATCAGGTGCAAAAATTTAATAGTAGAATCCCCTCATAACTAGCATCCTAAGAATGAACAAATCAAGATTCAACGCCTTGTATTTAGGGATCAGGGAATAAATAACCTTCCCATCTTAATTCCTGATTCTTAAAATAAAAAGTGCTAAAAAGAAAAATTAACCAAGATGTTTCAAGCTGCTATCAACCCCAATCTTTATGGCTTTGTGCTCATGGGATTTATCATCGTTACCCTCGGTATGATACTGCGGTATTTTAAGCAACCTTACATTGTGGCTTACATATTTGCGGGTATCTTACTGGGCGACTACGGTTTTGAAATCATCACGGACAAAGCGATGATTAATGCCTTTGGGGAAATTGGCTTGATCCTACTCCTTTTTTTTATTGGTATGGAAATCAGCCTACCCGATTTGCTCAAAAACTGGAAGGTGGCGACTATCGGTACCTTCTTTCAGATTTTAGGTAGCATCGGATTAGTAGCCATCATTGGCTGGTATTTGGCGTGGCCAATGGCACACATTATCACCATTGGATTTGTCATCAGTTTGAGTAGTTCTGCCGTTGTAATTAAATTGTTACAAGATACGGGCGAGATAGATCACGTAGTTGGAAAAAATGTAATCAGTGTGTTATTGATGCAAGACATTTTGATCGTCCCGATGCTGATTGCTACCAATTATCTCGGCGGACACGTGCCTTCTACGGAGGAGTCCATCCTTCAGATCGTAGGGGGAGTTTTGATTATTGCTACCATTATTTGGATTTGGAAAAAACAACACATCACCCTCCCTTTCAGTCAGCGATTTGAGGAAGACCACGAGTTGCAGGTATTTGTGGCGATGGTAGTTTGTTTTGGTTTTGCTATCGCCACGGCCTTTTTTGGATTGTCGGCGGCCTTGGGTGCTTTCGTGGGCGGCATGGTGATCCACGCCGCTAGGAGTACCGAGTGGTTTCACGATAGTTTACATTCCTTTCGGGTGATGTTTGTAGCTATTTTTTTTGTATCGGTAGGTATGTTGATTGACCTGACTTTTTTGTCAGAAAACTGGTCAACTGTACTAGCGGTCATCCTCGCCGTATATCTGAGTAATCACCTGATTAATGCTATTGCGCTCCACTATTTTGGTAGAAATTGGAAAAATAGTTTTTACGGAGGAGCATTGCTAGCGCAGGTAGGTGAGTTGAGTTTTGTGCTAGGTGCAAGTGCGCTCACGGCTGGAATTATTTCTGATTATACTCACCAACTGATGATCGTGGTCATCTCGCTCACTTTGTTGATTAGTCCATTTTGGATTGCAGGCACAAAGTGGTTGGTGGAGTACGTGGAGGGGAGTGAGGAAGCGGAAGTAGAGGGACAAAGTAGTAAGCAGGTGAGTGGAGAAGTTTTGTAGTTTTTTATTCGTTGCGTACAATTTTGGAATAACGAGTGGATTTCATCAGTCAATTCAACTAGGATAAGAATATCAGATAATCAACTTATCGGATTTGGAACTACAAACGATACAATAAAAAATTAGGAGAGCCACGATGCCTTAGACACACAAGGTATTTCTAATTAAGATTTCGTGGCTATCCTGATAAAAGAAAATCTTACGACGCTCGCTTTTTTCTAGCATCAATAAAACTCTTCACGAAAAAGATCATCGCAAATACGGTGGTGACGATCATCGTGCCTACTCGAAAAACAGCCATATTATCACTTCGCCCCATTGCTGCCATCAATGGTTTGACCAACCCAAAAAGAATAAGGAGGGTGAGCAAAACGGCTACGTGGGCAATGGCTTTGTTTTCTTTCCTTACACCTTGATTCATAAGCAATAATAAAACACCTATGCCAACAGGTATAAAAGCTGTCACAGAGGGATTATCAGATGAAAAATAGCCCCATAACCCAAGTCCTACAAGAGCTAAGGCATTGATAAGGCTGGCGGTTGCTGCATTCATAATTATTTATTTAGTTTGTTATGCAAAATTTATTTTAAGATTTCTTTATATGCCACGAAGGCTCGAAGACGCTAAGTTTTTGTTCCTTTTTTTTAAAAAGTCTTGGTGACTTCGTGACTTCGTGACTTCGTGACTTCGTGGCAATCATTTTTTCTAAAACGGGTTTTGCCACTAAGGCTCGAAGACGCTAAGTTTTTTATGTTCTTTACACATTCACTAACATACAGTTTCGAAAAAGTATTTGTGACTTTGTGCCTTGGTGGCATTTAAAAAAAATCTCGGTGACTTGGTGCCTTCGTGGCAAAAAAAAAGCAAAGTTAAATTGCAGCCCTCAGAAGATTAAACATTGCGCAAGCTAGTTGTCTAAAGATGACTAAACCGTGACGGTTTTATTTATTTGGAGAAATGAAATTCACACAAATTATTTAATTTTGCTAACAGCAAAAAGCACGATTTTCTCAGTATTATAAAATACAAAAAGCAATATTGTTTATAACTTCGGGTTGATCTTTACGCAAAGATCAACTCATTAATACTTACTTCTAACATGAGAAAATATCATCTCCTACTGACCTTGTGCTTTACTCTTTTTTCCGTTCTTTTGTTTGGTCAAAAAAAACCAGCCTACAAAATTTATAACTCCAAGGGGAAAAAAGTTTCTTATAAAAAAATGGTCAAACGCCTTAAAAAGCAAGAGATCGTTTTGTTCGGAGAAACTCATAACAATCCAATTGCACATTGGTTACAACTAGAAGTAACAAAAGACTTACACCAATCTCAACCGCTTATTCTCGGTGCTGAAATGCTGGAAGCGGATAATCAAATTCCACTCACCCAATATCTCAAAAACGAAATAGATTATACGGGACTCGATACCTTGGCGAGACTTTGGTCGAACTATAAGACGGATTATGCGCCGCTTGTTGATTTTGCCAGGGAGAACAACTTACCATTCGTGGCTACTAATATTCCTCGTCGGTACGCCAGTCAGGTATATCGAGAAGGAGGATTTGAAGCCCTAGATGATTTATCCCAAAAGGAGAAAAGCTGGATAGCACCGCTACCCATTTTGTTTGATCCTAACTTACCACAGTATAAAAATATCCTGACGATGATGGGCGATCACGGTACGCCCGAACTGGTCAAAGCCCAAGCCATCAAGGATGCCACAATGGCCTATTTTATTTCAAAAAACTATCAGAAAGGTAAACTTTTTCTTCACTTTAATGGGTCTTATCACTCGGATTATTACGAAGGCATCATGTGGTATCTCCGCCAGATTGACGATTCTGTTAAATATGGATCTATCACTACGGTCTCCCAAAAAAATGTAAACAAGTTGCTGAAGGAACATAAGGGAAAAGCGGACTTTATTATTTGCGTGGATGAAGATATGACGACGACTTACTAAATTATAAGGACGGTCTATCACAGAGTTACTTCGAGTGCCCTGTGATTTTCTGAGCACTACGCTGTCTCATAATTTTTTACCAAAAAAACGTACGACCGATCCTTGGCCATTGTGATAAAGTCCTTCTTTGAGTGCTACTTCTTTTTCCACTAATTCTAAAATTTCGTAGTTTTTAAAATCAGCTTTCAGCTCATCCTTAGAAAAAAGAGCTTCCAGATTTCCGGGGCCACCTACCTTGGGATTCTTTTGTCGGTAGGGTAAATGATCTTTTCCAAAGGCTTCGAAAATAATCATACCCCCACTTTTCAAGTAGGTGCTGAGTAACTGATGGTATTCGGATTTAATGGGTGGTGGGAAGTGTGCGTAAATCAACGCAATTGCGTCAAATTGATTTTCTCGAAATGGTAGTTGCGGTAATTGTCCCACCTGATAGTTGATCTCCACGTTATTTTTTGCGGCGAGTTGCAAGGCTTTATTTTTTCCTTCCACACTAATATCAAACGCAGTAACGTCCCAACCTAAGGTAGCAGCGAAAACAGCATTTCGCCCCTCCCCTTCTGCACCAAAGAGGATGTTGCCCTTTGGAAGTTGCACCAACTTTTCTTTCAAATATTCATTAGGATTTTCCCCGTAGGCAAATGCTTCACGCCCGAAGCGATCGTCCCACATTTCTAGCCAAGTGTCTTTCATGTTTTTTAAATTAAAAATGGCTAGCTTAACTAAGTAATCTTTTTCACAACGGCTCTCTTGGCCTCTTTGATCGAACCGTCAAATCCTTCTACCCCACCTACCGTAGTATATTTGAGGGTAAATTTCTTATTGGGATTAATGATCTTATAGGCAAATTGGCACATGACTGCCGCCTCGTGAAAACCAGATAAAATAAGTTTTAATTTACCGGGATATACATTGACATCGCCGATAGCAAATACCCCAGGGATATTCGTTTGATAATCTAAGGCATTATTTACCTTAATGGCATTACTTTCTATCTCTAGCCCCCAGTTGTTCAATGGCCCGAGTTTAGGAGCTAACCCAAATAAAGGCACGAAGTGATCGGTCTTGATTACCGTATTTTCTTTTTCTCCTTTTCGGTGCTTGATGACCACGGCATTTAGTTTGCCGTTGCCGTGTAGCTCTACGACTTGCGAATCGGTCAGTAAATCAATCTTACCTATCTTCGCTAACTCTGCTACTTTTTCTACGGAGTCGAGCGCACCCCTAAAGTCTTTTCGTCGGTGAACGAGATATACCTTTTCCGCTACATTAGCCAAGAAGATTGTCCAATCCAAAGCGGAATCACCACCCCCCGCTATGACTACGGTTTTGCCTTTGTACATATCTGGTTCTTTGATGATGTACTCCACACCATTTCTTTCAAAATCCGCAATATTCGAAATAGGTGGCTTACGTGGCTCAAAAGAACCCAGTCCACCAGCGATGACCACAACGGGTGCATGGTGCTTAGTCCCCATATTAGTCGTCACTATAAAACTTCCATCTTCCTGTTTTTCTAAAGTTTCCGCCCGCTCGCCGAGAGTAAAACCGGGTGTGAAAGGTTTGATCTGTTCCATCAACTGATCAACTAGGTCACCCGCCAAAATTTCGGGATAAGCAGGAATATCAAATATTGGTTTTTTGGGGTATATCTCCGCACATTGCCCACCGGGAACGGGAAGTGCATCTATCAAGTGACATTTCATTTTTAACAAGCCCGCTTCGAATACCGTAAAAAGACCCGTAGGCCCTGCTCCAACTATTAGCATATCTGTCTTTATCATCTCTTTTCCTTTTTTAATTTTTAGTGATGTACATTTTTTCTAAACAGTCTGCGGAACAAACAGTTTTCTACGAATAAAAATTTTCGTCTTTTAAAAAAAAGCCTTGTTTTCCCACACGACTAAACCAAGTACGAAAGTACAAATCTATTTTAATTCGGACTAGATTTCCAGTAGCCTTCTTCGTAAGCGAGGATACCCCCTTTCAGCATTTTTTGAAATCGTTTGATATCGTTGATAGATAGAAGTAGGCGGATGCCCACGCAGGGTGTTTCTATTTCTATACATCTTTTGTTAGGTGGAAAACCTCCTTCGTACAACTCCAGATGGTGCTGTAATCTTCCTAGCAATCCTTTGATGGAGTTTTTGACAAGATCAAGAGAAACCGTTCCGAAATAAACATGGAATAGATTGCACTCGTGACAAAATACCACCTTGTTATCGCCTTCGTTAAAGAGTGTCTCGTAGGGATGATTCCGTTCAGAATAATCTATCATTAGGTACTTTTTTTAAACAATTCAAATCTGAAACCCTTGCCTAAATATTATTTAGACTAAGTAAAAATAATATGACAAAAGTAGGTAAATAGCCTTATCTCACCATCGTAGTTTTGTCAAATTTCAATAAAATACCTAATGCACACCTGACCGATTACCTAGCATTAGGGATGTAGCGTGGATTAGCTGTAAACCAAGTTCCGAGGAGCATGCGAACAATCTAGGCAAAAAAAAACCGAACCAGCAGTCTCTACTCTGTGGTTCGGTATTTTTATATTGGTTTTTTAAGAGGCATGTCTGCATAAGAGAGTTTACTCAGCATGAGATGGTACTCAAAAAAAGTATAGCTTTATACCTATCTCTTTGCTTTTGCAAGATGGACATTTTGTTCACAAAATATTTTCTTATTGTGTGAACCTCTTTTCATTTGTAACAAAAGAAGGGTTTGGATGAGGGAAATTTTTCCGCTAGATGCCATCGTGTAAACCCTACGTACGAAACTCCGATTGACTATCTTTTCATAACTGGCGTCACCACTATATTTCGGTACTCGATAGGCCCGTGATCTCCTTGTAAAAAAAACGGACCAGCCTCGCCTTCGTTGCTGTCCAAAGCACCTCCCGTGATACCGGGAATAATCTGATCGTTGATGATGGTGACTCCGTTGGCTACTACGGTTACTCTTCTTCCGATGAGCGTGATGTCGAAGGCCTGCCACTCACCTGCAGGTTTTGCTACCATTTGGTTGGGAGTTAAAAATCCATAAACCCCTCCAAACAAAACATCGGAGGGTTCTAGCCCTGCATTGTCAGCGATCTGCACTTCGTACCGCCCTCGGAGATAGACGCCACTATTACTTCCTTCGGGATACCGAAATTCGATGTGTAATTTGAAATCCGTAAATTCTTTTTGGGTCACTAGATTCGATCCCGACATCTTGCTCGTCAAAATTCCATTTTCCACAGTCCATTGATTTTTGCCCATCGCTCTCCAGCCCGTCAAATCTTTGCCATTAAAAAGTGCCTGGGGTGCTCCCCAGATAGGCGTATCTGTCCTTTTGAGCAAAGGAGCACGCGTGCCTACCCAATCGTGGCTTGTCCCATTGGTATAAATCATCTTGCCTTTGAGCATCTGCCCGACTAGCTTGAACTCAAATTCCATATCCCGTTCGCCCTGCTCCCATTGCGGAGGGATAGCAAAACTGTACGTACCGTTTTTCTCTTGGACGTGCGCTATTGGTCGGGCACTCCCAAAGGCGTACACAAAGCGACCGATCAAAGTCTTATAACCAGACTTCCGAACTTCTAACCACGAGGGCATTTTTTTCCCTTCAAAGGTGATTTCTAAATCCCAACAACCAATGATGGGACTATCTTTTTGGGCAATGGTCATTTCCGCAAAAAACAAAAGAGTGAATACAATTAAGGTGATTTTTATTGGGTAAGTCATGTTAAGGTGGTTGATTTTTTTGAGTCTATAAAATTTTTGAAGTGGGATAAAATTAGAAATTATTTGGGCTTAAAATAAATCATGGCAAT
>JBCCJE010000166.1:0-8685 GCA_039027925.1 Bacteroidota bacterium | reverse complement strand
GGATCACTACGGAGTAGGGAGCTAATTGAATTTGTTTTTAATATTATAAAGAGAGTTCCTAAGATTTTAGGAACTCTTTTTTGTTTTGATAGAGGTGTGTAAATTTTGCTTCATGAAAATTTTCTAAAACCATAGCCATCTAATTGCGTAAGCAATCATAGCCCAACGGAGAAAGGTTGGTAAGAGAAATACGCAAGAAGAATTTTTTAATGGAAAAATATCTGCTATTGGACTCTACCAAAGCTTCTGATGGGCATAATTTACTGATGAACCATTTAACTAAAGCATATTACTTTTATTTTTTTGGTTTTTATGGAAATCCATAAAGCGAGGATGTTTAATTTGTAAATCAGTTGTTATCAAAATAAATGAGTCCTCGCAAGAAGACTTTTTTTGTGCTCTAGATTTAATAAAAGATCTCAGGTTTTGGGAATCATCCATAATTCATAATTCATAATTTTTAATCAATTCACATGGCTGCGTACAAAAATTTAAAATCAAGCGACAAAAAAATTAGTACTACCTCCGAAGTAGAAGCGGATTCGGAAATAGACCAACGAATTGTCATCCAAGGAGTGCCCGGCGCATTTCACCACATTGCTGCTAGGCGATTTTTTAGAAATGATCATATGGATATTGTCCCTGCGGATACCTTTGATGAACTCGTGCGCAAAGCCTCCGATAAAAGTCAATCCGACCTCGCTTTGATGGCGATAGAAAATACGATTGCGGGCAGTATTTTAAATAATTACCAACTCATCAACCAATCTAATCTGTACATCGTAGGAGAGGTTTACCTACGCATACAACAAAATCTGATGGTATTGCCCGGTGTGAAAATTAAAGATATTACTGAGGTTTATTCCCACCCCGTCGCTATCTACCAATGCACTAAATTTTTCCAACAATATCCACACATCAAGTTGATCGAAGCCGAAGATACCGCCCTGAGTGCCAAGCGGCTGGTAGAGGAGCATTTACCGAGAGTCGGGGCGATTGCCAGTTCATTGGCGGCCGAGATGTACGGCTTGGATATGATTGGCGAAAGTATCGAAACCTTTAAGAAAAATTATACTCGATTTTTGGTACTAAGCCGTTCGGAAAGTCCACTCACGGACGACTTCGATAAAGTGTCTATTTGCTTTACGTTGCCCCACGAGGTGGGTAGCTTACACCAAGTGCTAGCAGCCCTCGCACTTTGCAAAGCTAATCTAACCAAGATTCAATCTGCGCCACTTTTGGACAGTGAGTTTGAATATTTATTTTTTGTAGATTTCTTGTTAGATGAAAATAAAGACTTCGAGAGTATTATCAACGTGATCCAAAAACACACGCGTCATTTGCGCATTTTAGGAACTTACAAAAAAGGAGAAAAACATGAACATTAAACAAGCGAGCCGATTGGATACCGTCAAGGAATACTACTTTTCCAAGAAACTAAAAGAGATTGCGGATCTACGAGCCAACGGAAAAGAGATCATCAACTTGGGTATCGGAAATCCAGATTTGCCGCCCCGTGATGCCGTAAGAAAAACCTTAGAGACTGCCACTTGGAACGACAGCATGCACGGCTACCAAAGCTACCGAGGCGTACCCGAATTGCGCAATGCCATGTCTGCTTGGTACGCTAAATACTATGACGTGGAGGTGGACGCAGATCACGAGGTACTACCTTTGATTGGTTCGAAAGAAGGGATCATGCACATCGCTATGAGTTTTTTGGAAAAAGGCGATGAGGTGCTAGTTCCCAATCCCGGCTATCCTGCTTACCGAACGGCTTCGATGCTGGCAGGGGCAACTATTCGGGAGTACCGGCTGGAAGAATCTTTGGGATGGCTACCCGATTTGGAACAATTGGAGTGCCAAGACTTAGGTAAAGTAAAGATTATGTGGGTCAATTATCCCAACATGCCCACGGGCGCAACCGCTACTGAGGAATTTTATAACAAACTAATTGCATTTGCCCGTCGGAATGAAATTCTGATCGTAAATGATAATCCTTACAGCTTTATTTTGCGAGAAAAACCCATAAGTTTGTTATCCACGGAAGGAGCAATGGAAGTAGCGATGGAATTAAATTCATTGAGCAAATCCCACAACATGGCAGGATGGCGCGTAGGGATGTTGCTGGGAAAAAAAGAGTTAGTCACGACTGTTTTAAAATTTAAAAGTAATATGGATTCGGGGATGTTTTTACCTTTACAATTGGGAGCAGTTGAAGCCTTGAATACCAACGAAGAATGGCACCGGGAGATGAGCACCATCTACCGAGAACGTCAAACTATCGTATTTCAAATCCTAGAAAAATTAGGATGTACGTTTGATAAAAGTCAGGGTGGACTGTTCGTTTGGGCAAAAATTCCAGCCACGTACACAGATTGTTACGAAATGTCCGATGAGATTCTTTATGACTTCAATTTGTTTATTACGCCGGGTGGTATCTTTGGCTCGCAGGGGAATCGGCACTTGCGCATATCGCTTTGTAACAATGTGGACACGCTGAGAAAAAGTATGGGGATGCTGACCCCCGAGTCGTTAAAGGGGAGTACTGTTTGCTAATACGCAAATTTTGTTTTATGAGGGTAAATAGAATTTGTTTTGCTCTGATTGTAGCGGATTGTATTGATGACCTCGAAGGGATTACATCCAAGGTAATTAATCGTCTTGAACTATTTTACCGCTCTAGGATAATCAATGCGAGATGTTATAATCAATAACTTTTTAAAAAATAAAAAATGCCAAAGTCTAAATGAGGAAAATCCACTCCAAGAATGGGTTAGGACATTCCTCTTTAGGGGCTAGAGGCTTATGATCGTCACAATAATAGGTATAGGATTAATCGGAGGTTCAATGGCTATCACTTTAAAAGAAAGTGGGTTCGCCAGTAAGATTATCGGTGTAGATCGCAGTCAGGATAATCTGGACAAAGCGGTACGCCGTAGATTGATAGATGAAGATATGGGCTTAGAAGAAGCAGTACGGCAATCTGATATAATCATTGTCTCTATTCCCGTAAGTGCCATGTTACAAACGTTGCCGAGTGTACTCGACCTAGTGACCGATCAGGTAGTGATGGACGTAGGATCCACAAAATTTGAATTATTAGAAAGCATCAAAAATCATCCGAACCGCCAGCGATTCGTGGGCACACACCCGATGGCAGGTACTGAATTTTCGGGGCCAGAAGCAGCTATTCCAAATTTATTTGACCACAAAACTACCGTAATTTGTGATGCTCAACACTCCGACGCCAATGCTGTTGAAGAAGTAGAAAAACTGTATAAAGCTCTGAAAATGAGGATCATACAGATGGACGCTGCCAACCATGATATTCATACGGCCTACGTTTCTCATATTTCACATATCAGTTCGTTCGCCTTGGCCTTGACGGTTTTAGAAAAAGAAAAAAACGAAAAAGCAATTTTAGATTTGGCAAGTTCGGGATTCAGTTCGACGGTACGCTTGGCGAAAAGTTCGGCGGAAATGTGGGTACCCGTTTTCCAACAAAATCGAGATAATGTCTTAGATGTTTTGGATGAACACATTAATTCGCTGTCAAAATTTAGGACATATTTGATTAAGAAAGATTTTGAAAAAATACACGAGTTGATAATTCAGTCGAACGATATCAAGAGAGTACTGAGCCCTCGACTCCTAAAGGGGAGTACGGAGGAGAAAACTTAAAACATTGTAATTAGAAATTTTTCAAAATAATAAAATACCTTTCAGACCCGACTGTGGGAAATCCATTCAAATTATGAAATGCGGTATCCTTCTTTAGGAGTCAAGAGCTAAATTTTTTAACAATAAAAATACCCGTCAAAACCAACAAAGGGAGAACTGCCAAAAATCATCAACCGCAGCACTCTCTTCGGAGGCAGGGAGCCGATATGCAATTCAAACCATTAGTAGAAAAAAAAGAAGGCGAACCCATCATCATCGCTGGACCGTGTAGTGCCGAAGGCGAAGCCCAAGTATTAGAAACAGCACACGCACTTAAAGATCAAAACGTAGATTTTTTTAGAGCGGGCATCTGGAAGCCCCGTACTCGCCCCAATTCATTTGAGGGCGTAGGCAAAATTGGTTTGCCTTGGCTAAAAAAAGTCAAAGAGGAGACAGGCCTAAAAGTGACGACCGAGGTGGCAAAGAAAGCGCACGTTTACGAATGCTTGAAGTACGGAATTGATTTGTTATGGATCGGAGCGCGGACTACGGTAAGTCCCTTTGCGGTTCAAGAAATTGCTGATGCCCTAGAGGGAATGGACGTGCCCGTTTTGATTAAAAATCCAATTAATCCCGATCTGAATCTTTGGATCGGAGCGATAGAAAGAATCTACAATGCTGGGATTCATCGGGTAGGTGTCATTCATCGAGGATTTTCTTTGGCAGGAAATTCCAAATTTAGAAATGAGCCGCTTTGGCAAATTCCGATAGAACTCAAAAGAAGATTTCCCGACCTCACCATCCTTTGTGATAATAGTCACATCTGCGGCCGTAGAGATATTTTGGCGGAGGTGGCACAGAAGGCGTTCGACCTGAGTTTTCACGGACTAATGACCGAAACGCACCCCCGACCCGACGAAGCGTGGAGTGATGCCAAACAGCAAATTACTCCAGCTACCTTCAAAGAATTGATGCATAACTTAATTATCAAGCGTGAAATATTAGAGGAGGAAGACTTAGAAAGCATCGAAGCGTTGAGAACCAAAATTGACAGTATTGATAATCAACTGATGGATCTGTTGGGTAGAAGAATGCAAGTGGCCGAGGACATTGGCTTGTACAAAAAAGCAAAAAATATTTCCATCCTTCAGCCAGTACGTTGGAATGAGATTTTACAGAAAGCCATCGAAAAAGGAGGAGAACGAGGACTAAGCGAAGATTTTATCGCACAGTTTTTAAAAGCCATTCATCAGGAATCTATCAATCACCAGATGGAAGTAACGAAAGCAGCGACCATTAAAAAATAAATTCCGATGGTCTCGCTTCCAGCGAGGCTATCGGTTTATAGTTCTCCGATGATTCAGCTTCCAACGAGACTACCGGTCAAATACCCAAAAAACTGCGAGGGGAATTTTGAAATTACCCTCCCAGACTGCCGCTGTAAAAAATCACTCTATCCCAAAAATAAAAGAAGTCGGAAAATAGAGATACTCCTGTTGCTCATTTTCAATCAAAATATCCGTAATCAAGATAATCGTATTCGATTGGATTTTATAACAAATATCTTGCAGTTCAGGATGATTAATATCATCGGTGATGTAAGATGTTGGCGTTCCTTCGGCTGGAAATATCACTACCTTCATTCTTTTGATCGGATAATTCTTAAATCCGTGGGCAAGCATAAATCTCCCATCTATCGCATCTTGAAGATCATAGGTATCGTAATTTTTAGAATGAATATTAAAGAACTCCCCTTTAGAATTTTTCAAAACGATAGGATCAGCAATAGTTGTAGAACTTCGGTTATTGGAGGTAACCATGCCTCCCCATTTTAACTCCATAAAGTCATCGGCTTTGTAACCAGTAAACTCCGGTAGTAGATTCAGATCTATCTTTTTGATTGCCTCATTTTTCACCCAATTAAAAACAGTCTCATCTTTTATCTGAATCACATCCTCCTCGGTGAGGTACCTCCGTGTTGTTTTAAAGTTAGGGATGTGCAGCAGTTCATATTTCTCCAAATCTTTGTAGGTGTTGTAAACCTTTAGAGTAGTTTCTGCCGTCGTATCCAATTTTACTTGGAGCTGATTCTCTAAATCCACCACTTGAAAGCCAAACACCTCTCCCTTAGGAATCGGAGGTAACGTAAAATCCAATCGCTTCGGCGGGTTATCGTAAAGTACTTCGATAGTGAGAAAAAACTGCTCTCCGTTTTTTCCCATTAAATTACTCAAAAAGATGTGCTCTCCTTCCTCTAGATGTTCTTCCAGAAATACCCTACCGTGCCATCGGGCAGCATCCTCTTGATCGTAGTCCTCAATGATGACAAATTTCGGCGCGCCTTTTCGTTTCTGCTTAGTAATGGTAAAAAAGAATTTATCCAGTTTTACTTCCTCGTCACCTTGAAAAAGTAGGATGGGAAAATTAGCGACTTCCAGAATTTCTTCCAGTTTAAGACCAATGCGCCCATTACGTCCGTTGACCAACTCGTGGATAGGTAAGTGTATTTTTCCCCATTGGAGATACCCTTTTGGAGGTATTTCATTTTGTCCTTGAATAGCGTTTTGACCGACGAAAAACAACACGAGGAATAGCATTTTTTTCAACATAAGAACGGAGGGGTTTGGTGAAAAAATAAAATTAGGGAAATACCACAAGAGAAGAAAGTCCTTTACGGGAAGCTGTCGGAATTTTAGATGAATAGCCATTTGTCCTCGACCTGAACGTTGGCAACTTATCGGCAATTGGAGAAGGTAATTTTAAATTCCCTTTTCAGTTGTTTTTGAATCAACACGAGCTGCGCATAAGGGCTTGCGCAAAAATAAAAAAGGTGTCATCCCTTTAGAACATCTTAAATATGCCCAACCCAAGTTTACCCTTTCCAGAAATTGTAGAACTCATCTAACTTTTTTATTTTCGCAGCGTTAATATAAAGTAAATGACCATCAGTCATTTTTCCTAGCTAAATCAAAATTAATTTACAAGCGCATGAGTGAAAAGCAATCTATCGCCCAGAAAAAGAAGTTGAGAGAAAAAGAGTTTCGGAAACTGATGATCTTGGACAGTGCGGAGACTATTCTCCACCGGGAAGGACTCAATGGACTCAGTATGAGCCTAGTGGCTAAAGAAGCAGAAGTAGCTAAAGGAACACTCTATTTATATTTTAAAAACAAAGAAGAAATTCTCTCGCATTTGGCACTCAAAGCAAGAGGTATGCTCTTAGCAGAATTTCATAAACGTACACAAAAGCACAAAAATCCGCTGAAAAAAATTGAAGGAATTATTTGGTCAAACTATTACATGTACAAGGAACAAAAGCTGTATCACGACCTGATGAATGTCTATGATAGCAATGCTCAACTTGAAGAAACGGAGGCTTTGCGGCAAAAAGGAGTGGAAATATCTTCCTTTATCGTAGCGATTATTGACCAAGCTAAAACCCTCGGTTTGGTGAAAAAGACCTTCGATGCCCATCAGTTTTCCTTTATTTTATGGGGGATGTGTGCGGGTATGCTCAATCTGATAGATACTAAAAATGAAATGCTAAAAGGCTATCTCCCCCAGTCTATGGAAACGCTCTACGGCAGCTTTGCCCAAATCGTCATTGATGGTATTCGTAAAAAATAATTGACCAAGTTGACTATCCCAAAGAATAATGTCATTAGCGTGAGGAATTTTTAGATTTATTATTCCTGTTTTGTTACACAATCCATCATTTTAAACCCCTAAATCCCCTTGTAGGGATTTAGGGGTTTCACAGTTGGGAAATTTCATAACTTTTCTCCCTTCCCACTACCATTCTCTCCTCTATTTTTCCACATTCTTTAAAAAAAGTGAACTTTATTTAAACAAAAATGACCGACGGTCATTTATTGAATGTTTATTTGGTTTTACTTAATCAAATCAAAATTTATTCAAATCACCTAAAATTGAAAAAATGTATCAGCGCAATAAATTACTTTGGCTCATCGGGTTGGTCATCGTTATCATTGGTCTCATGGCTTATCGTTCTTCCGAGCCTAACCCAAAGGAGGACAAAGAACTTCCCGCAGCGGAAGCACCCGCTACCACTTCTGCGAGCAAAATCAAATCGGAAAATCTTATTTTTCTTAATACCCAAGTCGGTCAGCGAGCGATGACCAAAGAAATCATCGGTCGGGTCATTCCCAAAAACCAAACTACCATCGTCGGTGAAGTACAAGGAAAAATGCTGCCCGGAAATGTATTGTTGAAAGAAGGGATCACTTTCCGAAAAAATGATCTGCTCATCAACATTGACGCTAGAGAATTTCAACTTGGGCTGGAAGCACAGCGCAGCGCATTTCTCAATACGCTGACTGGTCTCATGCCCGATCTGAAATCAGATTATCCAGATAGCTATCCCCATTGGTTGAATTATATCCAGCAATACGATTTTGGAAAAACGCTGCCGCCGTTGCCCTCAACGCTTTCCGATGAAGAGAAATTTTTCGTTACTACCAATCAGGTTTATTCTTCTTACTACTCCATCAAGGCACAGGAAGAGCGATTGAAAAAATACAAAATTACAGCCCCTTATTCAGGTATGATTACCCAATCAAATGTGGACAAGGGAAGTCTCATTACCCCAGGTCAACCGCTTTTGAATATTGTTTCCAATCGAACTTTTGAAGTAGAAACGGGCGTAGATTTGGAAACTATCCAACACTTAAAAGTAGGCGATCGAGTCAAATTTACCAGCAATGAATACCAAGGCGAATGGACGGGCAAGGTCAAACGCATCAACGATTTGATTGATCCTAAAACCCAAAATATTCCTGTCTTTTTTGAAATTTCGGGAAAAGGCATTCGTCCCGGTCTGTACTTGGAAGGTACATTTCAAATAAAATCATTTGAGGAAGTTACTTGCAGGCCGCATGCGTGGCCGGGCTTTCCTGTGAACTGTGCGCGTTCACAGCAACCCAGTCCAGAGTGTAAGACCCACCATTGCCCATCACAATGACTCCGCAAACGGCATTCGAGCCTTCACAATCGGGGTGGGTG
>JBCCJE010000165.1:0-8748 GCA_039027925.1 Bacteroidota bacterium | reverse complement strand
TTACATTTTATGCGCAGTTATTTTTTCTTTATGCAAGGCGAAAAACGCAGGCGATGCAGGGCATCAGCGAGGCTTTTCAACGCAGCAGAAAGGAAAAAGAACAAGTAGAAAATGTAAAGTTATTATTGAACCATTCCTTATCTTCAGGGTCGGTATCGCAATCCGTCACAATTAGAGAAAATCCAAAAACTAAAATTACTATTCCGTAATCACAATGCGTTGATGCAATTGTCCGACGGAGATCGTGTAATGACCCGCCGACAAGTTGAATAGGTTCAGTTCTACTTTTTTCTTATCATTGGAAGTCAACTCCAGTTGAGTTTGGTAAACAATCCTACCATTGATATCTACGACTTTTAAAACTTCGGAAGTTCTCGGTGAGGTCAATTCAATCGTAACCTTACGTTGTCCCTCAGTAATTGGATTAGGATAAACGCTAAGTGAACTCGAATTGATCGTACAGTTAAATTGTAGCAATTGAATACCTGAATACTCATATGACCCATCTAAGTCCACAATTCTCAATCGGTAGTAAACCGTACCAAGATCATTGACATCAGTATCTTCCGCAGTGTAGAAGGCCGGCTGAATACCCCCCCTGCCATCTACGGTTTGAATGGTTTTAAAAGAAATACCGTCCGTAGATTTTTGAATTTCAAAATAATCAAAATCCACTTCCGACTCCGTTCTCCAAGTAAGTTGAGCAATACAATCCTTATTTTCTACTCGAAAATAAGACAACTCTACGGGTAGCGCAGCCGCAGATTTTTGGTAATCTTCTACCTCTCCGTTTGTTTTTCCGCCCTGATAATCAGCCGATACCAAAGCATTGTCATCTACTCTGAGTCGAATGTTGACTTCTGGACTTACACTCGCTGGCGACGTGATATTTACAGTTTGAATGGTAGCGCCATTCACCAACGCCGAGCCATTGTAAAAATCTTCGTAAGTACCATCGTTATCCCAATCAATCCACATTCCGTAATGAACCGTAGTCGAGCTAGCGGAATTAAGGGTAATGTCCACACCGTAGGTTGTACTCGGAGAAAGATTGGAGGTAGGAAATTGTCCACTTGCCGTCCCTAGGATCATAGCATCATCGTGCTGATCTGCATCAGGGGTAGCATTGGTTTCAAAACTGGTTTGATTTCCCAACCAAACATCACTCGTACCGTCGAGTATCTTGTCGTTATTGGCATCAGTCATGGCTCGGTGCCACGCTTCTGGGTAAGTATTCGGTGCATCACTAAAATCACGGTTCGCCCCTTGAACCGTGATGTCAAGCGTAGCTTCCGCACAAGCCGCAGTTGGCGTTACATTATCACATACGGTATAGGTTATTTCTACATTTCCCTTAAAGTTCATGGCAGGGGTAAAGGTATAGTTGCCGTTGGTCATCAAATTAAATGTACCTGCTACTACTTTTGCACCCGATTCGTTGATACCATAGACTGTGTTATCCAATCCTAAAGTACCCGCATCATCAATAAGACCATTGCCGTCGGCGTCCATTTTAAATGCAGTTACCGAGGTAGCGTTGGACTCTACGTCTTGATCGTTGGTCAGAATAGATGCACTAATTGGAATACCCAGATCAGTCATTTGGGCATCATCCGTAGCGAAGGTAGTGTTACCAGAATTGGCTATGACATCTATAGTCAGGCGAGCTTGGTCAGTATCATTATTTTCATCAGTAATAGTGTAGTCAACCGGAATTTCCCCTTCAAACCAAGGTTTGGGATCAACTGTGTAAGTACCATCGGCATTCAGGGTAAGCTCCGCTGCGTTGGTGATATTGCCATCTTTATCCACTCCGTAAACTGTGGTCAAAGCACCAACCGTCATAGCATCGTCCACTAAACCATCTCCGTCAGTGTCGGCAAAAATGCTAGCTACCGTAAAACTCGTCAGTTCGGGATCAATGTCATTAGAAACCACATTTCCAGTAGTCGTAATATCTTGCTTCGTGGATTGTACATCATTATTAGCAACCAAGGCGGTATTGGTTGTATTCAACTGCGGTAGTACCTCAATGTAAACAAAGGCACTATCGCACTCCACGGGGACACCATCATCACATACCTTGTATTGAAAAGATGTTTGTCCCGAAAAATTAGCCGCTGGAGTAAAGGTGTACGAACCGTCAGCATTCAATATCAGGGTACCATCAGTACCGGGTACATCTTGCAACAAAGCGACATTGCCCGATTGGGTATTACCTTCGGGGTCAGTATCATTCGTCAGAACGTTCGACACGACGGGGGTGCCGAATGGCGTATTGTTAAAATCATCCGTAGCAAAGGTTTCGTTGAAAGGAAGCGTAGTCAAGTAAAGGGTAGCTTCATCACAGCCGGGAGGTGCAATTGCATCACAAACGGTATAGACGAAAACTTCCGTTCCCACAAAATCCGTAGCCGGTGTATATGTGTAATCCCCATCACTAGCGATGACTAGCGTGCCACCGTTGGTCAGGTTGAACGTACCTGTGGTAGGAGCTATTCCATTGCCTTCGGGACTGAAGTCATTGGTCAATAGATTACCAGTTTGACCTTCATTGATGTTACTGACGCTAGCATCATCGTGTGCGTAAACATCATTCTGTAGCGGTGATGAAAAATAAACATGGATGGCTAGATTGGCTTTATCAGTACTAGCGTTATCATCACTCAGGGTATATTCAGCGTTGATTTTCCCAACAAATCCACTCATGGGAATAAAAGTGTAAGCACCGTTGGATTCTAACTCCAAAGTACCCGCATTGAGTATGGATGCGCCCGAGTCATCTACGCCCGCTACGGTGACTTGATCTCCTACGGTCGCTGCCGCATCGGGAGTTCCGTCACCGTCGGTATCTATCTGCATACCAATAATGGTAAGGTCATCTCCTTCGGGGTCGCTATCATTAGGAGTGATCACATTGCTGCTCACTGTGATACCTTCTTCGGTAGAGATGACATCATTTTGAGCAACGGGAGGATCATTGTCTTCCAATTCATTAGCAAAAACTGCAATGGTCAAAATAGCGTCTGCACACGCACTTGGTGATCCGTCGTCGCATTTTTCGTAGTTTAATGCTACCTCGCCCGTAAAGCCAGATGCTGCGTCAAAGGTATAGTTACCGTCAGTCTGTAAGGTGATACTTCCCGCTAAGGCAGTTGATCCGCTTTCGTTTGTACCGTAAATATTAGTAGCTGATCCAAATGTAAGCGTATTGTTATCAGAGCCATCACCGTTCGAATCTACCGTTGCGTTGTTGACAGTTTGAGCATTGCCTTCGAAGTCGCGATCATTAGTGATGACATTTCCATTCACCATCGAATCTCTAGGTACTTGGTTAATATCATTGAGGGCGTAAGTGCTATTCACCACGTTAACTGTCACCGTAGCTGTATCGCACTTCGCAGGAGTAGCCACATCACAAATTTGATATTCAAATACATCTGTCCCCGTAAAATTTAAACTAGGGGTGTAAGTAACCTCACCATTAGTAGTATTGAGGGAAATAGAACCATTTGCGGGGGCTACTAATCCTGAGTTAGAGATAGAACTCTCATCGAATCCTGCACAACTGTAATCATTATTCAGTACTGAAATGATGAGACTCGTATTAGGAGAAGTAGAAGCAATGTCATCTACCGAGATCGGCTTCGTGGTAGTTGCTGCTTCCTGAAAATCCAAAGTGCCGTTACTGTTTTCGTCTCCTAGTGTCAAGGCCGTTCCTCCAGCAGTAGGATCTACATTATCCGAAAGTCCATTTTTATTGGTATCCGAAAAATTATCAACTGTTCCGTCGTTGTTGCCGTCTGTGCTATTGACTTCCAAGAAATCCATACAACCATCGCCGTCGGCATCTTTGTCGTACTGATCTATGATACCATCACCGTCGGTGTCGAGCGTGGTGCACACTCCATTGGCATTCAGCGTACAGTAATCCGCATCTGCGTAGTTGGGCACACCATCTCCGTCATCATCACCCGATGGATCTAATCCTCCGGGGTTGTTGGCACATACGAAGCTAGTTGCTCCCAGTCCACAGGTCTCCTCGTAATCAGGAATACCGTCATTATCATCATCAAGATCATTTTCGTCAATCACCCCATCTTGATCTACATCTGCCTTTGTGATGTGAATACCACCTGCAATCAAATCCGAGCCTCCATTAGTACTACTTGTATTTTGGGGAAAATAGGTGGTATTTGTCCAGTCCAACAAATTGGTATTATCTCCACCGTTGGTAACATCATTGGCGAAAAGAGAATACCCATAAATGGTAGCCCCGTTGGAGATGCCCAAGTCGTCAAAAGTAATAACACAGGCTTTGACATTTTGGGAGCTAACTGTTTCGTTGGGTTGAATGGTAGAATTAGTAGATGGATCATTATCTCTCAACGTGATCGTCGTGATATTGTGGGGCGAACTACCCCAGTAAGTACTTCCACTTCCGATGTTGATTAAATTGCCGTAAGCAGTTGGATTGTTCGAACCGTCAATGGCGAGGATGGGTGCAATTTTGATATTATCATTTCCATTCCGCTCCAGAAGTAAAAATCCCTGCGTGGTAACATCGGCTGGCGTTAATCCATTTTCATATACATAATCTAATCGCTCGATGTTGTTACCATTGTTGGTACTCGGATTTGTGAATACGTTGTCCGTTCCTCGATTGATGACTTTCGAGTTCAACGCCTCTTCCATCGTACTAACGAACTCGGGTTTTAAATCTAAATTAGGAGAGGAAAATGAATTTCGCTCCATCCAAATAAATTCAATTTTCCCCGTCCAAGTCGAATTATTATTTCTCCTAAAAATTGGAGTAGCGATGGAGTCCGATGGAAAAAACCGATTGGTGCCCACTTCTACGTAATCCAAAACCAAATTATTCGAAGTAGTTGAGCTAGACGAAAAGCTCATGTTGTAGGTGGTACTTGCGCTGTAATCTGACTGTCCTGTTCCTGTGATGCTGTAATCGTTACTACTGTCGTTGACGTCTTCGTAATTGGCTACCACCTTAGTAGCGGCAGTTTGAGCCGAAGCGGATACAGTAATAAAAAGAGTAAGTAAAAATGAAAATGGTACGAGTAGATAAGTCAGTTTGGTAGAATAGTTTACATGAGTAATACCCGTACGTGAGTAAGTAATTACCTCCATAAGATTGATGTGTTAAATGTTTGGGTTATCTATAATTTGGAGGGTAATGCTGTCACCTTTTTCATAAAATATGCCAAAATGTAAAATCGTGACACCGCAAGGATGATTTATAAAACAGGTTTTATTTTGTGATGAATTTATGACAACGCCCTCTTTTTCTTTTTGGTGGAAATGCTTTTTTTTGCGGTGAGGGAAGTGGGAAAAGGGAAATAAGAGAGGAAGTTAGGATACTTGGTGGACGACATCATAAGTTGACAAATTATTCATCTTCAGGCTCTCGATACAACGATCTCACATCTCTGCTCCCGCTTCTCTTCTCATAACGAAAAAAAATAACACAACATGAAAATTGCAATCATTGGCTACGGTAAAATGGGGCGAACCATCGAAGCCATCGCCTTGGAAAAAGGCTACGAAATTGTGCTTCAAGTAGATAAAGAAAATGCTTCCACTTGGACCAACGAGCAACTCCAACGAGCGGATGTAGCTATCGAATTTACACAACCCGAAAGCGCAATCAATAATATTGTCCGATGCTTTGAGGCAGGAGTACCTGTAGTTTCGGGTACAACGGGATGGGTCGAAAAAATGCAAGAGGTAACTGATAAATGTAAGGCACTAGATGGTGGGTTTTTCTATGCTTCCAATTTTAGTATTGGAGTGAATATTTTTTTTGAACTCAATCGGATGCTCGCCAAGATGATGGATGCCCAAAATAGTTATGATGTATCTATTGAGGAAATTCACCATACCCAAAAACTAGATGCTCCGAGCGGTACCGCTATCACTTTAGCAGAGGGTTTGTTAGGTGAAATAAAAAGAAAGGAACGCTGGGTCAAAGAAAAAGCAACATTAAAAAATGAGTTATCGATTTTTTCCAAACGAATAGAAAAAGTGCCTGGGACACACGCCATCACCTACACCTCGGCAATTGATACCATCGAGATCAAACATACGGCTCATTCCAGAATGGGATTCGCTCAGGGAGCATTGATGGCAGCGGAGTGGATGGTAGGGAAGGTGGGTGTTTACGGAATGAAGGATTTTTTTAATGAATAATTGAGCATGAATGATGAATAAATACCCTAGTTCCAGTCGATTTTTTTACACTAAATTCATCTATCTAAGAGTGGAGGGTTTTAAACCACTTTTTTAAATATCTGCCATTCTGGCACATTTAATTACAAAAAAGTATATATTTGGGCACTTATTTTTCCAAAACAAAAAAATAGAGATGTACGACAATAATCCTACAATTCCAGATCTTAATGTTCCTTTGGGAGAAGAGCGACAGGGAGAGGTGTTCTTTAAAGAAAAAACAAAAGGAACGGAGGACGGAAAGAAATTTTACATTGAAAGCTACGGGTGTCAGATGAATTTTAGCGATAGTGAGATTGTCGCCTCCATCCTGTCTGATACTGGATTTTCGCCTACTCGAAATATTGAAGAATCTGACTTGATTTTGATTAACACCTGTTCGATTAGAGAAAAGGCAGAACAGCGGGTGCGTCAACGATTGCGAGTATTCGATAAGATGAAAACCAAACGACCAGGTACGCTCGTCGGAGTGCTCGGGTGTATGGCAGAACGCTTGAAAAGAAAATTCCTAGAGGAGGAAAAATTGGTGGACATGGTAGTAGGGCCAGATGCCTATCGAGATTTGCCGAAGCTAGTTGCAGAGGCGGAAGATGGTCAAAAAGGAGTGAATGTCATTCTATCAAGAGAAGAAACCTACGCCGAGATCAGTCCACTGCGATTAAATTCGAATGGAGTGACGGCGTTTATCTCCATCATGCGGGGGTGTAATAATATGTGTTCGTTTTGTGTCGTCCCCTTCACTCGTGGTAGAGAGCGAAGTCGGAGTTTGTTTAGTATCATTGCCGAGGCTACGGACTTGTGGTACAAGGGATATAAGGAAGTCACCTTGTTGGGGCAAAATGTTGATTCCTACAAGTGGGTTAATCCCGAGACCAAGGAGACGGTGACTTTTGCGAATTTGCTGGAGGCGGTGGCTTTGGTCAATCCCGATTTGCGCGTGCGTTTCTCAACTTCACATCCCAAGGACATCACGGACGATGTACTGCACACTATGGCGACTTACGAAAATATCTGTAAGTACATTCACCTGCCCGTGCAGAGTGGCAATAGCCGAGTCTTAAAACTGATGAACCGAACTTACGACGCAGACTGGTACCGAGAGAAGGTCAACGCAATTTATAGAATCATTCCTGATTGCGCCATTTCGTCAGATATAATTACTGGGTTTTGTACGGAGACGGAAGCGGAACATCGGGACTCCGTGGAGATGATTAAATTCTCCAACTACAGTATGAGTTACATGTTCTTCTACTCCGAACGACCAGGAACTCTAGCTGCCAAAAAATACGAAGATGACATCCCCCTCGCCGTGAAGAAGCGACGGCTATCTGAGATCGTAAAAACTCAAAATGAGATTTCTCTAAGGCATAATCAGGCGGACATTGGCAAGACCTTTAAAGTACTGATTGAAGGAAATTCCAAAAAGAGCGATCAATATTTCAAAGGGAGAAATACTCAAAATAAAATGATTGTCTTTCGGAAGGAGGGTGATTTGAAGCCGGGAGACTATTGTTACGTGGAAGTCCGGGAGGCATCAAGTGCGACTTTGAAGGGGGAGATCGTATCAATAAACTAGAAAACTTAATCAAAAAGGAATACTCAAAATACTAGTATGGCTAGAAGTCTTCAATCCATAAAACAACGCTTCGGAATCATAGGTTCTTCCAACTTACTGGACAATGCGCTGGGAACTGCGGTTAGGGTAGCACCTACCGATTTGTCAGTTTTAATTCAAGGAGAGAGTGGGGTAGGCAAAGAGGTTTTTTCAAAAATTATTCACTCTTTGAGTCCTAGAAAACACAACCAATTCATAGCCATCAACTGTGGTGCTATCCCCGCGGGGACAATCAACTCGGAGTTATTCGGTCACGACAAAGGAGCATTCACGGGAGCGACGAGTGATCGGAAAGGATATTTTGAAACGGTCAATGGCGGAACTATTTTCTTGGATGAGATAGGAGAAATGCCGCTGGATACTCAAGTATTTTTGTTGAGGATTTTAGAGTCGGGCGAATTTTTAAGAGTGGGTTCTAACAAGGTTTTAAAAACAGACATCAGAGTCATTGCTGCCACCAACGTCAATTTGGAGGAGCGAGTACAAAAAGGAAAATTCAGAGAAGACCTTTACTACCGCTTGAATACCGTGATGATAAACCTGTCCGCGCCACATCTGTTGTGGTATCGACGCAGCATGCGGAAGAGCTCTCACATGACGATGTGCGTGCACTTGTGATCCCGCATATTGAAAAAGTATTGCCGGAAGGCTTTATGCCGCCGGAAGAGGAAATCTATGTGAACCCGACCGGACGCTTTGTGATTGGTGGCCCTGTTGGAGATGCCGGTCTAACTGGCCGTAAGATCATCGTCGACACCTATGGCGGTGCGGCCCCGCATGGCGGCGGCGCATTCTCGGGTAAAGATCCGACAAAAGTAGACCGTTCAGCCGCCTACGCAGCGCGCTACCTGGCTAAAAATGTTGTGGCAGCAGGTTATGCTGATGGC
>JBCCJE010000164.1:0-8763 GCA_039027925.1 Bacteroidota bacterium | reverse complement strand
AGTGTATTTGATGGCATTGGAAAGTAAATTGTAAACGATGTACTGAATTTTTTGCTCATCGAAATCCATTACCAACTCTTTCTCCTCCGTGTGAAAAGTCAACTGGATTTTTTTTCCAGCAGCTACGGAGTGAAAGGATTCAGTCAGGTATCTCAGATAGTTGATGATGTCCCCCTGAATCATTTTTACATCCAGCTTTCCAGATTCTGCTTTGCTCAAATCCAATAATTGGTTGATGAGTTGTAAGAGGTTTTCGCTATTGCGTTGGATCAATGCTTTAGCATGATGGTCGCCTTCTATTTGTTCAGCCATACCCATGATGACGGTCAGCGGCGTTCGAAATTCGTGCGTAATATTTGCGTATAGCCGTGACTTTAGGGTATTCAATTCTTTCAATCGTTCCGCTTCTTTTTGCTCAGCGTTTTGCAGCATTCTAGTTCGCTCCAACTCAAAGTCAGCTTGTCTTTTCTCCTCTTCGACTTCTTTTTGCCGGTAGGCCAAACCCAAAGAAAAAGAAATGATTTCTAAGATAATACCAATGCGAAAATAGATGACCGAAAAGTCCACACTACGCGTTCTCTCCCAAGTAGTGAGCAAAACACCGATACCCATACACACAAAACCCGCAATGACAAAAATACCCTTGGGATCTTTAGATCGGTACAAGGGAATCAAAAAGCGATACCCCACAAAAAGAAACACGAACGCCCAGCCAAAAGTGGCAATATCTACAACGTTGTAGCTATAGTTGGTATGCCACAACAAAAAGAAATCTACTAACAGAGCAACGGCAGACGCTACGCCCAACCACTTAAAAATAGTATCCCACCGAGGCAGCAATTTTTCTAAGTCTAAAAAATATCGTACAAACAAAGTGTAGCTAATCATAATAAGGTAAATAAATGCCTTACTGTAATGAATGAGCGTAGGTGGTTGTGGAAGCGAAAATTGGTTGAGCCAATCGGCTAGATCGCCAGAATTGTAAGCCGTAAAAAGAGAGATGGAAAGGATGTAGGCAGAATAATAAAGGTAGGCCCGATCAGATGAGTAAAAATATAAAAACAAATTATACACAAACATCATCAGCACAAACCCAATGAACACGGCGTTCCATTGTTTCTCTTTTTTTAGATCAGAAAAAAAGTAAGAGGAATGTTGTAAAAACATCTCGAACTCAGTACCTAATAACTTTCGTTCATTTTTTCCCTTAAAATAAATAGTGACACCTTCCCCTTTAGGCATATCAAATTTTACGACGTTGGCTTTTACGGCGGGGGCAAAACTTCTCTCCACGGGCGGAACGAAGTACCCCGTTCGGTATTTTTTTGTTGCTCCATTTTTATCCACAACGTAAATGTCCATATCGGTAAAAATAATAGAGAAATGCAGTACCCATTCCGAAAAGGCGGATTGACTTTTTATACCATTAGATAGTTGTAATTTTCCCCAGTAAGTAGTGTTGGGAAGCAAATCGCTTTTCCATTCTTGGAGTGGTTTGAAATGACCGAAGTGAGCAGGAAGATTTGCAAAGGTGATATTTTCGTCGGCATCGTGTAAGATTTCCAAATGATGATCTACATTATACCGAGGTTGTACAGAATCAATATGAAGGGTACTCGCTAGAGAAAAGCGAGTGGTGCAAAGCAGAATGATTAGCCAACTGTATTTAAGGAGTTCTCTCAAAACCTAAGATCAATGATTAAAAACTTGTAGTCGCTGGGAATTATTTACCTTGAAAACAGATTAGAAAAAAAGGTAAAAACAAATGTAAGATTCTCATTTGTAAGACAACTTTCAAAGCCGATGAAATTAAGATTTTAATTTGGCAAATCGTTATTTCTGAAAATCATTTTTTAAATATATTTTGTGGTAATATGAGATTAGCAAAGTTTATTCTAAATCTAATAGAATACGGTGATGTAACAGTCGCTCATAAAATAGCCCCCTTCTCGACGGAGGATGAGGAAGAAGCGCAACGCACGCTTCGATTTTATTACGAAAAAGATACGCTAGAGATGCCTTTGCAAGCTCCCAACTTTCACGAAGAAGCGGCTACGTGGGCAGCAAGATATGTGTATCGAGCTATTCAATTTTTGGTAATGCGAGATATAAACGAAGCGGAGATTCAAAAATACTTAACGCCATTTCCTAACTCCAAAACCCCAGCGATCATCTACTCCGCAGACTTAACCTTTCGGTATTTAGGCGATTTGCTCAATCTAGCCAAAGGGCTGGCCCCAGATGATTTTTTAGTAAAAAAAATAAAACAAACGGCGGCAGAATTTCCTCTTTCGTCGGTAGGTATTCCGCTACAAGGAGAACCTAATTTGGAAATAGTTTTAAATCACCCTTCGTTACGAATTGCTTACGGTGATCGGGTGATCCGACAAAAAGATAAAAAACGTATCGAAAACGAAGAAACAAAAATAATTGTAAAAGAATTGTTAGGAAATCACGCTCCCACATTTTGGGATGCCTTAAAATGAATGAAATTTTTCAACGCGGAGATGCGGAAACACAGCGTATTTTTATTATTTCTTTTCTGAAAAAATCTCTGCGGCTCAGTATCTCTGCGTTGAAAACTAAAAAACGAAGATTAAATTATGGAAACAGCCGTAACAGAAAAATTTCAGTTAGTAGATAATCTCAACCAAGTACTGCACCAACTCAAACAAACCTTTGTAGGCAAAGACGATATCATTGACCTCATGGGAATTTGTTTGGTTGGTAGAGAAAATCTCTTTCTTTTGGGGCCTCCGGGAACTGCCAAAAGTGCGATGGTACGCCAGTTGTCCAAATTGCTCCGAGGAAATTCTTTTGAATATTTACTCACCCGATTTACTGAGCCTAATGAATTATTTGGGCCTTTCGATATTCGAAAATTACGAGAAGGTGATTTGGTGACGAACACGGAAGGGATGCTGCCCGAAGCCTCTCTGATTTTCTTAGATGAATTGCTCAATGCCAACAGTGCCATTTTGAATAGTTTGCTGATGGTGCTGAACGAAAAAGTTTTTCGGCGAGGAAGAGAAACGAAAGATTTACCTGCCCTCATGATTATTGGAGCAAGTAATCACTTGCCAGAGGACGAAGCCCTGCAAGCTTTGTTTGATCGTTTTTTGATTCGAGTACGGTGCGATAATGTTCAGCCAGATTTGTTGAGTCGGGTCTTGGATGCGGGGTGGCTTTTGGAACAGAAGCAAACACCCGAAGCGATTAATATTTCTACCGAAGATATTGCCACGTTGCAAAGTCAAATTGCAACAATCAATTTACAAAACATTCAAAAATCTTATTTGGAGCTTATCCAAAAATTAAGGAATGCAGGAGTGCAGGTCTCTGACCGACGTGCCGTAAAGCTACAAAGACTCATCGCCGCAAGTACTTTGTTATGCAAGCGAACCGAAGCTATTCTCTCTGATATGTGGGTACTCCGCTACATCTGGGATACCGAAGAGCAGCGAGAAGTGATTGCGAGTATCGTGAATGCCGTAGTGGAAGCAGACGAAACGCCGACGCACCAGCATCCAAGAGCTTCTGCCAAAAATCTACCTAACGCCGACGAAATTTTTACGGAAGTAAAAAACTTAGAAAAGCAATGGCAGGCAACCACAACAACTTTGGCAGAGAGAACGGTCATCAAAGATCGGTTACGTTATTTGAACGGTCGCTGCGAGTGGATTTCAAACGAGGAGCAAAGAAAATATGTGCAGCAACCCATTGACGAACTTTGGAATCAGATTTTAAAACAGTAACAATGAAAAGGAAAATTGCGCTTCAAATTCATAAAAAGGATATCGAATCATTGGGCACGGTTCGCACACTTTCCTATTTGCGAGTTGCCGAAGCGGAAGACATCATTTGGATCAAAGATGTGCCTACCGAAAATTTGGATTTAAAAATTCGACAATTACCAGCTATCGCTTCTTTTGAGGTGGACGAAGAGGGTCTGCTTTTCCCCATTGGAAAAATTACACCTACGGGAAAATTACCAGATTTAAACTGGCAACCAATTCATGAGTTTGTAGAAGTAGAATTTCCACGTGCTGCATTTTCGGGAAAAACAGATCAAACAGTCTGGGTTAAATTAGTAGAATCTGAAATGGTTCGGGAAGGTGATGCGCTGCTAACTTCTTCAGCAGATTGGAAAGCTTACGCAGAAAGTGCGTCAAGTATTCGTTTGGAAAAAATTAGATACGCAGTTGCTGAGCACGGAGAAGTTTTGATTTTAGGAAAACCATTGATCCCGATTCGAGGAAAGACTTTTTGGAAAAACGGTAATATTCTTTTACCCAATGGCTATGATTTTGAGTTCCCAGTTTTATCAGAAATTATTTTACAACAATACATTCCCGAAAAGGATGGCGTTTTGATTTTTTATAAAAATGGCGAATGGGAGAAGATTCAAAATAGTGATTTTGTGAAAGGATCAAGAAGTGGTGTTCGGGTCATTTGATTAATAAAAGCTACAATGAATATTAAAGAAGAAAAAGTAATCGAATATTTCAGCGCTCCCAAAAATCATTTTTGGAGATGGGCAGATAATGGTGAGGTCATTGAGACCAAGCTAGGAAATACGATCTGCTACCGAGATGAGTTAATGGAAATATTGAGGAATCTAGCTCCACACGGGTTGCCTCCTTTGGCTAATATTCTGTGGGTATTATTGGCCTGTCAGAATAAGTGGGAGAACATCAGGGAGGATGAAAAGCGAAATCTTTTTCAGGTGTTAACTACTCTGAATAGACAAGCTGTTACCGCAAATCATATTCCTCCAAAGATAAAAGCAGTAATGGCAGTCATCGAAATCATTGATGTCATTCATCAGCTACCCAAGGAATTAAGAGCACGAAAAAAGCGCGTTCACCTGTTACAAGAACTATTCAAATACAGCGAGAATGCTATTCTTCCTTCCAACGTAAAAGCATTATTAGAAGATTTTTCTAGTGGACAATTTGACCTAGCCATCTTCAATGCCTTCAAAGTGCTGACGCCTAATCGTTTTCAAAAAGAAGTAGCGCTCATGGTGAAGGTGTCAAATGTATTTCCTAATATCGAAGTCCTCAAAGCTCGACTACTTTCGGGATTAGACGATACACCCGATCCAATTGATTTGGAAATTCCAGAAACAGAAACCGAGGAACTAACGCTACTTCAACAACTCAAAAAAGATCACGAGACAGTTGGTATCGCTCGCCTATGCGAAAGACTGATGGCGGGTATCCATATTCCTATGCACTCCCGAGGAGCTAGTAATCAGTCATTCGGTGGGGTCTCGGATATTACTAATCGAGGAGACTTTGACAAGTTACTGTTAAGTGAGTTGGCTTACGATGACACTACGTTGATGGTTCGATTGGCGAACAATGAAGCCATGTATCTCCGAAGAGAGGAACTACCTTCCAACTTAAATCGGGAACGAATCATCCTCCTTGATGCTACCCTAAAAATGTGGGGCGTACCGAGGGCATTTGCCATTTCAGCAGCCCTTGCCTGCAACGTTCAGGATAAAAATATTTCGGAGACTTCCGCCTTTACGCTAGGTGGGGAAAATTTTACAACAATCAATTTACAAACTAAAAAAGGAGTCTTAGAATCGTTGCAGCACTTGTATCCACAGATGGATTGTGGAAAGGCCCTGTTCAATTTTTTTGAAAAAAATCCTCACGCAGTTCACGCCGAAACGGTCTTTATCACGAGTGAGCAAAATTTTAAAAACAAAAAATTTAGTAGTGCTTTTACAAAAATTAAAAAATCACTTCGCTTTTTGATTACAGTCAATCGCGACGGCGATCTTCACTTCTATGAGTACGTCAATGGCAACAGAAAACAATTGAGTAAGACTAAGTATGACTTGGATAAACTACTATTCACCAAAGAACTAAAGCCAAAACGCAAAAAGCAAAATGACATAGCGGCTATCTATCGGGAGGAAGTGATGCCGTTATACTTTCCTACGATTGGTATGCAGCTTGACTCCAGAAAGATGTATTCGGGTATCATTGGAGTAATCGGCATCACGGATGATAATCGAGTTTTACATTGGAAAAAGGCATATAATGGAGCGGTAGAATTATATGAAAATATTGAAGATGAGCTAAGGCACTTCGGTTATCATTCAAGTAATCCTCATCGGTTTCATATTTTTATTCGGAATAAACCTCAGCATCCTCTGATGTTGAAGTTATATTCATTTCATCTCAAAGAGCATACCGTTAAAATTACAGACTATTCCAAAACCTTCGGTCAGTCGTATGGCTGTGCTTTTAATAATGGAAAATTTGAGGTCTATACTAATCAAGGCGTAAAGTTTATTGATGTGACCAATCACCCTGTAAGTTCAGATAAAAGTGAATATCAAAATAACAAGACTGTGACAACATATGATTCTCCGAAAATCAGACGGTTCATCAAGTCGGGTTACACTCCAATTCGAAAAGGAAAATCAATAGGTATCAACGAACATGGTTATTTGGTAATCAACAGATACCAACTTTACCTACAAGCATTTCCACGCAGTAGGCTTACTAATCATGCCATACAATTCAAGCGAAATACTAGTTACTTAAAGGAAAGAATACGCTTTGAGAGAAAAATAAACCCAACGGGACAAATCTTCTACATGGCTAATTGGGATAACGGCAGCCAAGCTATCTTGGATGCAAAAGGAATGTTACATCTTAAAAGTGCGAATCAACGCATTCCTGAAATTACGGTTACGATGACCATAGGACATACCCCCGGATTGTGGGCATCAAATGGAGTTGTGGCAGGAGGATACCACTTTGTTCGGGAGGGAATTGCAAAGAGGATTAGTGAGGTTGTGTTTTACGAAAAATATATTCAACAATTCATTGACGCTTTATAATATGCAACTAAAGCTTAAATATCATACCCAACCACAGCACCAACCACGAGCGGTCATCATTCGAGGTGAATCTCCTTTGGCTTGGTTAAATGCCATTCAAACTTGGAATATTCCTTTGTCGCAATTGGAATGTTATATTATCCCTTCTTCCGTTCAGGATTTAACCCCAATGGGATTATTGGTGATTTTTCCGAATGAAAAAATGGCTAAGGAAATCGAGTATCATCAACCTTACGGTATGGTGGCGAATCAACTTTTACTTCCCATCAACGCCGAGTTGACACCCGCAGTGACGTTGGTAGAAATGCAGCAAATGCTTTTGTACCCTAAGCAAATTTTTCATCCAACAATCGGTTTAATTGGTTTTGAAAAAAAGGATCAACTCGCTTGGAGTTCGGTTTTAAAATTTTATAACAATAAAAACACAAATTGGAGTTTTGCCAAAAAAGGAAATGCTCCGTTTGCTCCTTTGCGCAGCATCAAGATTGAGCAAAATCCAAAGAATGATCTGCTTCAATCATTTTTAAAAGGAATTGATAAAAAAGATTTAAAAGATATTCCCGGTGGTGGAAGTGGAAGTGAGGACGGATCAATTTCTGATGCCATCGGAAAATTCGGTCTCAAATTTTTAAAAGGCGGTGTGGATGCTTTTCAAAATTTTAGATATGCTCTAGGCGAGGAGTCCCCAAATCAAGGTAATGATTCCTCCGCTCCCGACCTATTTGATAAATTCCAACAATGGATTTACAAAAATTTAGAAGAGTTAGAAAATAAACGCAAAAAGGAATTGGATCGCCTGTCTGACTTATTTGATAAAGACATGGACGAGGCCTTGAAGTATGCAATCCCTCTGAGTAATCCGTACCTCAATCGGGGATCTGCACCTCCCTCAAGTAGGCTAGGACGATGTTCCACAGATTTTAATCTAGGAGGACTCGGCGGTGGTCGGGTGGTGGATGGCTGGAATGTTGATGCTCATTATTTTGAATTACAGAAAAAATATCGAGAGGCAGCAAAGCGACAAATCGAGTTAGGCAACTACAAAAAAGCGGCTTACATCTATGCTCACCTCCTTGGTGATTTTGTGGCGGCTGCTAATGCCTTGGAGCAAGGAAGGTTTTTTCGTGAGGCGGCAGCATTGCACAAAGATCACTTGAATAATCAACTTGCGGCGGCCTCCTGCTTGGAGCGAGGAGGGTTGTACCTGGAAGCCATTGAGATTTATCTGGAGTTGGAAAAAAATGAAAAAGTAGGAGACCTCTACAAAGCATTAAAGCAATACGATAAGGCGGCGGAGCAATACGAAATTTGTGTAGGGAAAGCTAAGGAGAGAGATGATGTGGTAGATGCGGTTCGATTGTTAAAAAGTAAACTAAATCAACCTAAGCGGGCGTTGGTGACCGCTTTTCAAGGATGGTTAAATTCAAAGCAATCAGAAAGTTCACTTCATCTCTATTTTAATTTGATAGATGAAAACAACCTTGACCTGAATCAGCAGGTACAGTCTGTTTTTGAAAATCATACTCCCCTCGCAAAACGGGATGCCTTTCTTAATATCCTGACTAAACTTTGTAATAGAAAAATGAAACAGGACATTAACGAGACTGCTACCGAAATTGCTTATCAGATCGTGAGTGACCAAGTTAAGGATGGAAAACAGTTTTCTAAATTGTATCAATTGAGAAATTTTATTCCTGATGATCGGTTGTTGAGTTCAGACATTAGTCGTTTTTCCAACAGCGAAATTACGAGTAAGCAAAAAAACCGAGAGCGAGTCTTTCTGTTGGATAAAGATACGAGATGGATTACCGCCATAAATTATTATCATCAGTTTTTGGTACTTGGAATAAAAAACAATCACCTCCATCTCGCAAGAGGAAATTGGTACGGAAATT
>JBCCJE010000163.1:0-8778 GCA_039027925.1 Bacteroidota bacterium | reverse complement strand
TCCGATTCCAACAAAACTGGGAATCCCTGATTTTCCCTTAATCAATCTACAAGTCCTACAAAAAGCTAGAATCGCTCAGCAACAAATCAACGAACACATCACCGCCCAACTGTGGAAGCTAGGGCTTTTACCCAATACTCATTTTTCTATTAAAAAAATTGAAGGAAATGCGGTGGAATTAGAAATGAATGGGAAAGTCATCAAACTGTCCAAGCAGTTAGCCGAACAGGTGAATGTATTATCCTAGCTTTAACATTTTTTTCAATAATCTGATCTGTCCCGAATGGTAAATGTCATGTTGGATTACGCCGTGCAGAATGGCATAGAGCGAGTACTTACTTCCCGGCATCACCTCCGTCAATTTATCAGGATCAACCGTCGCCGTAGCTTTGGATAGCTCATCCGTACTTTTTTGAAAGGCAGCTAGAGTTGCTTGCCAAGCCTCCTCCGAAAAATCAGTAATGGTAGTCCAATCCTTTTCGGTATTCAGTTCTACGGTGTAGGGCGTTGCGTCCATCAAGTTTCTAACAACGTATTCCCGCCAATTCATTATGTGCACCAAGTAATCCCAAATGGAATGACTATTAGGGATAGGACGAGCCGCCGCTTCTTCGGCGGTCACGCCTTCTAGTATTTTTAGAATGGAATCTCCGTGCCAAGGTGTGCCGTGGGCAGCAGCACGAAATTGTTGGACGATTCGGTGGGGCTCCTTTTCCATGATTACGGAGGATTGCTATTCGTCATTAGCGGCGGCGGGTGTATCTCCCATCTGATTCTCCTCGTGTAGCTTATCAAACAAGCCTCTCAACCGATACATTTCGTCGAGGGTTTCGTCTTCATAAAAATCAAGGTCAGGAATACGCCGTACTTTTTTACGGATACGGCTACCTAGTTCGGTACGTAGTCTATTTTTTTCTTCCTCCATCATCAGGAGTACTTCTTGCTTATTTTCGGTATTGTAAATACTAAGGTAAATTTTGGCGAGTCCAAAATCAGGGGTAACTTTTACTTGCGTGACGGTCACTAAAACTTCGCTGCCGTAGATATAACTTCCCATCTCTTGTAATACTGAACTAAAATCTCGTCGGATCACTTCTGCCACTTGTTGCTGGCGTTTGCTTTCTTTTTTCATGTTTAACTATTTCAGATTTCTAACAAAGGTACTTAAATAATGAGCATAACTAAGTCTGAACACTTGCGCTATTTTGAAAGTTCGTTAAACCTTTTTTTATTTGTGCTGTAACCTCTTTTTACGATGATTTGAAAAATGTATGAGTCAACCAATTAACACACTTGATAATCCAATCGAATACCTCAAAGGAGTGGGACCCACACGGGGTGATATGCTGAAGAAAGAATTGGGTATCCATACTTTCGGCGATTTGTTACGGCACTTCCCGTTTCGCTACGTGGACAAAACTAAATTCCACAAAATCCGAGACATTAACTCCGAAAGCAATGCTGTACAACTCAAAGGTGTACTGCGAAGGCTCACCCTTTTGGGGGAAGGGCGAAAGAAAAGACTCGTGGGTAGATTCCGAGATGATACGGGAGTGATCGAATTAATTTGGTTCAGTGGGATTCATTGGTTAGAAAAAAATCTAGTCATCGGGAGGGAGTACGTGGTCTATGGAAAAATTAGTTTTTTCAGAAACCAGCCCAATATTTCTCATCCCGAAATGGAAGCCTTAACTGCCGAGACGGCCAGCAAGGCACAAACTTTTGCTCCGGTGTATCCGAGTACAGATAAGCTCAATTCGAGAGGATTGGACGCCAAGGGCAGAAGAAAGTTGATGGTTACCTTGTTGGAAAAACTGACGCCAACCGATTTTCCCGAAAACCTGCCAGAGTACATCATCAGAAAATTTCGCTTCCCCTCGCATTTCAGAGCCTTGGTCAATATTCATTTTCCTAAAGATCAAAAGGAGTTGGATGCTGCTACCCGCAGGTTAAAATTTGAAGAACTATTTTTTCTACAGCTCCGACTTTTGCAGATCAGAAGAAGGCGTAAAGATGCAGTCAAGGGTTTTGTTTTTGATAAAATTGGAGAACAGTTCAATGGGTTTTATAACAATAAACTTCCGTTTGAACTGACAGGTGCGCAAAAAAGAGTTATCAAAGAAATAAGAAAAGACCTTGGTTCGGGCTTCCAAATGAATCGCTTGCTTCAGGGAGATGTGGGCAGCGGAAAAACGATGGTGGGTCTGATGTCCATGCTCATTGCTTTGGACAATGGCTACCAAGCCTGCCTGATGGCGCCTACCGAAATTCTAGCGCGCCAACACGAGCAAGGCATCACCGAGTACGTCGAGGGACTGGACATCAAAGTCGGATTCCTTTCGGGTACGGTTAAGGGTAAAAAGCGGAGATTACTTCTGGAAGAACTTGCAGCGGGAGCAATTGATATTCTCATCGGTACGCACGCGCTGATCGAAGATCCCGTCGTATTCCAAAATTTGGGACTAGCCATCACCGACGAGCAGCACCGCTTCGGTGTGAAGCAGCGCGCTAAACTGTGGGCAAAAAGTAAACCTAGTCCACCCCATATTTTGGTGATGACCGCTACGCCCATTCCACGCACGCTCGCCATGACACTCTACGGAGATTTGGATGTGTCGGTCATTGACGAATTACCGCCGGGAAGAAAACCCGTCACTACGGTTCACCGTACCGAAAATAATCGAATGCGTGTCTTTGGATTTATGCGGGAACAGATTGCCTTGGGGCGGCAAGTGTACGTCGTCTATCCCCTGATCGAAGAATCCGAAACATTAGATTTACAAAATTTGCAAGAAGGCTACGAATCTTTGTCTAGGGAATTTCCCATTCCAAAATATCAGATCAGTGTGGTACACGGAAGAATGAAACCTAAGGATAAGGATTTTGAGATGCAACGGTTTTTAAGAAATGAAACCCAAATTATGGTGGCTACCACCGTAATCGAAGTAGGCGTCAATGTGCCTAATGCCTCCGTGATGGTGATTGAAAATACGGAGCGTTTTGGTTTATCCCAGTTGCACCAACTGCGTGGGCGAGTAGGGCGTGGGGCAGATAAAAGTTATTGTATCTTGATGTCTAGTTTTAAGCTTTCTAACGAAGCCCGTGAACGGATTCAAACGATGGTAAGCACCAACAACGGTTTTGAAATATCCGAAGCTGACCTCCGACTGCGTGGCCCCGGAAATATCGAAGGGACGCAGCAAAGTGGTATCCTCAACTTTAGGATAGCAGACCTAGCGAGAGATGGTCGTATCCTACAAACTGCTCGGGAGGTGGCAGCAAGAATCTTAGATGATGATCCGCAATTTCAAAGACCAGAACACCAGCGACTAAAAATCTTTATGGATAAAAATTCAAAACAATTTAGAGTGTGGAGTAGGATCAGTTAGGGAGAAGAATTAATAAATCTTTTTTCCTTTTAAATAATTCTGTACATAATCCTTAATGCCTTCTTCGAGCGAATATAATTTTTTCTTATATCCTGCCTTTCTCAATTTCGTCATATTCGCTTCCGTAAAATACTGGTAGGTCTTGCGAATATCTTTAGGCGTATCAACAAATTTAATATTGGGGTTTATCTCTAAAGCAGCGAAAGTCGCATTGGCCAAGTCCAAGAAAGTCCTCGCCTCTCCCGTGCCGACATTATACAAGCCATTTTTCTTTTTATGCTTAGCGTTGCCTTGTTTGTAAAAAAACATCAGAATATCTAACACGTCTTTTACGTAAATAAAATCACGCTTTTGGTGCCCATCCTTGATGCCTCTTTTGTGGGATCGGAAAAGCTGCATTTCCCCCGTTGTTTTAATTTGTTGGGTGGCGTGGAAGACGACGGAAGCCATCCTTTTTTTGTGATATTCATTAGGGCCATAGACATTAAAAAATTTTAGACCTGCCCAAAAAGGAGGAGTCTCTTCCTGCGCCAACGCCCATTTATCAAAATCATTTTTGGAATCACCGTAAGGATTGAGTGGTTGGAGAGTATCTACTACTTCGTGATTATCTTCATAGCCATGTTCGCCTCCTCCGTAAGTTGCCGCACTCGAAGCGTACACCATTGGAATTTTTTTCTCTGCACAGATTTTCCAAATGCGCTTGGAGTAGTTGAGATTGAGTTCGTTAAAAATCTTTTTACTTTTCTCCGTCGTATCTGTTCTTGCTCCGAGGTGAAAAACAAATGTTACGGTCTGTTGGCTGCGCTCAAACCAGTTCAAAAACAAATCCCGATGTATCCATTCTCGAACCCATTTATTGGCTAGGTTAGGGTCTTTGTAATCCTTGTAAAAATCATCTACTGCAAAGACATTTTTATCATGCCCTTCTTTATTCAATTTTCCAACTAAACAACTTCCAATAAAACCAGCAGCACCGGTAACGACGATCATATTATTTCAAGAATTAAAGGTGTGAGAAATAGAAGATTGAGAAGTAAGAATTTGAGAGATAAGAATTTAAGAAATAAGAGGTAAGAAGCGTGAATCTTACTTCTTACTTCTTATTTCTTACAGTCTTATTTCTTATTTCTAACTTAAACTAACTTCCTTTTTCTTATCTGTGCTTTCTCCGTTGGAAGCTGCGTAGCTTTCTATCGGAGGACAAGTACAAATTAGATTTCGATCACCGTGAGCATTATTCACTCTACCGACCGAAGCCCAAAACTTAAATCCTTGGTGCAGGTAGGGTAGTGGGTATGCTGCTTTTTGACGGGAATAAGGTAAATTCCATTCATCGGCAGTAGTTAGTTTTGCCGTGTGCGGCGCATTGTGTAGTACATTATTATCCGCCTCGTACTGACCCGCCGCCACTTCATTGATTTCGCTTTTGATGGCTAGCATGGCTTCGCAAAATCTATCCAACTCTGCCTTACTTTCACTTTCCGTCGGTTCGATCATAATTGTTCCTGCTACGGGAAAGGAAAGCGTGGGGGCGTGAAATCCGTAGTCAATTAATCGCTTCGCTAAGTCCTCGGCGGAAGCAAAATCTTTGTAAGGTCGCAAGTCCAAAATCAACTCGTGGGCTGCTCTACCTTTGTCCCCTACGTAGAGGACAGCGTACTCCTCTTCTAATCGAGCCTTGATGTAATTCGCATTGAGGATAGCATATTTGGTAGCATCTCTCAATCCATCTTTTCCTAACATTTTGATGTAAGCGTAAGAGATTAACAGGATACTTGCAGATCCCCAAGGGGTAGCAGAAACGGCATTGATACCTTTTTTCCCGCCCGTTTTTATCAGTTTATGTTTCGGTAAAAATGGCGCAAGGCTTTCGTTGACGCAGATGGGCCCCATGCCGGGGCCTCCTCCTCCGTGGGGAATTGCAAAAGTCTTGTGCAAATTCAAGTGGCAAACATCCGCATTAATCAATCCCGGACTCGTCAATCCTACTTGCGCATTCATATTAGCACCGTCCATGTAAACCTTTCCGCCGTACTTATGAATCGTTTTACAAATCTCTTTGATTTTTGCTTCAAACACCCCGTGCGTACTAGGGTAAGTCACCATCAAGGCAGCGAGGTTATCTTTGTGTTCTTTAGCTTTCGCCTTCAAGTCCGCCAAATCAATATTCCCTCTTTCGTCGCAAGCCACTACCACTACTTCCATTCCCGTCATCACCGCACTTGCAGGATTGGTTCCGTGTGCGGAAGAAGGAATCAAAGCAATATTTCTGTGGTGATCGCCATTGGCTTCGTGGTAGGCTTTGATGGTCAGTAAGCCGGTGTACTCTCCCTGCGCTCCCGAATTGGGTTGAAGACTACAAGCGGCAAATCCCGTGATGTCACTCAACCACGCTTCCAATTCTTTAAAGATTTTTTGGTAACCTTTGGTTTGGTTTAAAGGAGCAAACGGGTGGATATTCGCAAACTCCTCCCAACTCACAGGAATCAATTCCGTGGCAGCGTTTAGTTTCATCGTACAACTTCCCAATGAAATCATGGAGTGCATCAATGACAAATCTTTATTCTCCAATCGCTTGATGTAGCGCATCATCTCCGACTCGGTGTGGTACTGATTGAAAACGGGATGCGTCAAAAATTCTGTTTCTCGAATTAATTTTATCGGAAAATTCAAATCCCTCGGCTGTACGATTACCGCCTTCACCGCCTTTCTTTTGGACTTCGCAAAAATTCGAATGACTTGATCCAAGTCATCAAAGCTAGTCGTTTCGTCCAACGAAATTTGAATCGTATCCTTGGTATAGTGGAAATTCACCCCTTCTGCCAAAGCTATTTTTTTGATACTAGCTTGTCGTTTTTTATCCGCTCGGATGGATAAGGTATCGAAGTAGTGTTAATTCACCAACTCGTATCCCAAGTCTTGCAAGTTGTCCTCCAACACCTCGGCTAGGGTATGCACTCGTGCCGCAATTTGTCGGATACCGTTAGGCCCATGATAGACCGCATACATGCTTGCCATGATCGCCAGTAACGCCTGCGCAGTACAAATATTTGAAGTGGCTTTTTCTCTACGGATATGTTGTTCCCGAGTTTGTAGTGCCATTCGTAAAGCACGACCTCCTTGGGCATCTATGCTCACTCCAATAATTCTACCTGGAATCTGTCTTTTGTATTTTTCTTTGGTAGCAAAATAAGCAGCGTGGGGGCCTCCGTAGCCCATCGGTACTCCTAGTCGTTGGGTATTGCCTACTACGGCATCGGCACCCCATTCTCCCGGTGGCTTCAGCAAGGCTAAACTTAGGATGTCGGCAGCTACGGTTACAAAAATGCCTTTTTCGTTGGCCTCCGTAGCGAACGCACGGTAGTCTTCAATTGCGCCATCTTTGGCAGGATACTGAAGCAATACTCCGAAAGTCTTTTCCGTGAATTGGTAAGATTTCCAATCCCCTTTGACTACTTTGATATTCAACGGTTTAGCACGAGTGATGAGAATATCGTAAGTCTGATCATATACTTTTTCATCTACAAAAAATACATTCGCAGCGTCTGCTTCATTTTTTACGCGCTTGTTCTTTTGCGCATAAAACATCGTCATCGCTTCCGCCGCTGCAGTCCCTTCGTCTAGCAATGAAGCATTGGCAATCGGCAAGCCCGTCAGATCACTTACCATTGTTTGGAAATTCAACAATGCCTCCAAACGACCTTGTGCGATCTCCGCCTGATAAGGGGTGTACTGCGTGTACCAACCGGGATTTTGAAATACATTTCTTAAAATAGCAGATGGCGTGATGGTCCCGTAGTAGCCTAAGCCGATATAATTTTTGAATACCTTATTCATCGCTGCAGTTTGCTTCAACTCTTGCAAGTATTCGTATTCGTTCATCGCATCGGGTACGTTGAGGTCGCCCTTCATTCTGATGGAAGCAGGAACAGTTTCTTTGATAAGCTGATCGAGGGATTTTGCGCCAATTTTTTCTAACATGGCTTTTTCATCCGCAGCGTTGATTCCGATGTGTCGGTTGACAAATTTGTCGTAGTGAGCTAAGTTAAACATTATCAGTCTCTCTAATTTTTATTTTCAAAAAAGTGATGGAAAGGAATTACGCACTAACTATTTTGATCTTAAAAAAATATTTTACGCAAAATTCCGCCCAATTGCTTAGTGAAAAATGAGGTGAAAAAATGTACTTTTTTTAAAAAAACTAACAATCGTTAGTCTTTCACAAAGTTACATTTTTGCAAACGATTTTACCCGAATTACAGATTTTTAAAATCAAAAAAAATGCGATACATTCCACGTTTTACTTTTTGATGACGGAGTATCCATACCTTTATTATCTTTGGGAAAAATCAAAATAAACATGCCACAAGCTATCTCCGCAGGTCACGAAATTACGCTCGCCGTAGCCAAAGAAATTTTACAAAATAAAGGCAACGCCTTCGATGCAGCTATCGCAGCTCACTACGCCATGTTCATCACCGAACCCTGTATGGCGTCGGCGGGCGGTAGCGGTTTTGCGCTGACTCGAACCGAGGAAGGCGAAACTCGCTTTTTTGATTTCTTTTGCCAAACACCACTTTCTAAGAAAATCTCTGACCTAGATTTTTATCCCGTCTTGATTCACTTCGGTAGTGACTCCGAGGAATTTCACATCGGGTTAGGATCAGCGGCAGTTCCAGGTAGCATTGCGGGACTATTTGCGCTACACAAAAAGTACGGCAGTATTCCGATGCGAGATTTGGTTGCGCCCGCCACTCAACTTGCCAAAGAAGGTGTGGCGTTAAATGATTTTCAGGCTTACGATTTGGAATTACTTTATCCCATTTTCAGCCAATCCGAAACGGGTAGGCGAATTTTTTTTAATGATAAAAACCCCAAGCAAAAGGGAGAGACGATTCAAATGCCCCAGATGGCAGATTTCCTCGACTTCATTGCGAGGGAGGGAGAACGGGGATTTTATCACGGAGAAATTGCGAAGGTCATTGCTCAAAACAGCACCGAAAGCGGTGGATTTTTGACGAGAGCGGATTTTGAAAAATATCAAGTCAATCTACTTGATCCTCTAAAAATACAATACAAAAATCATCACGTTCATTTGCCAAATGGTCCAAGCAAAGGCGGCGCAATGATGGCGATTATGCTTTCGGAAGTTCACCGAGAAGTGGGTTCGCTCGCTACTGCTATTGAAAAAACCCAAATTATTCAAAGGGAGGAAAAACTATCCGAGCAGATGGATAAAATATTTCCTCCTCATAATTTTCGACTTCAACCCTCCGTCTCTTCTAATCGAGGTACTTCCCATTTCAACATTTTAGATCGTTGGGGAAATGCCATTAGTTTTACTTGCACCATCGGCGAGGGCAGTAGGAAAATTTCCCCAAGCATG
>JBCCJE010000162.1:0-8783 GCA_039027925.1 Bacteroidota bacterium | reverse complement strand
CTTAATTCTTAATTCTTAATTCTTAATTCTTCATCCCTAACTCTCCCCGTTCGTACAACGAAGATACAATTTTATTTTTTTCCCAAAATGAAAGAAAAATTAAATTAGTTTACGCTTTGGCTTTTAAAATAGGCAGTTCGGTTGGTAATGGATTTATCGAAAAATAACAACTCGTAAATAACCTCCCAAAAGCCAAATCGAAGACAGAAATCAGGTAAATTTCAAGTATGTTTTTTTAAAAAATGCTAATTTCGCAGTACTGCTAATTTATCTCAACACCTTACTTGAAAACTAGGTCGAAAAGCCTACATCCTGTGAAAATAGTACGCTCCCGTGTAAGCCATACTATTTTGCTAGTGCAGCCAAATACCTCTTTATCTTATTCCAATGCAATGTCCAAATATTACTTGCTGCTCGTAAGTTACTACGAGCCATCAATCGTATTTTGCTCCAAAATATCCCAACTGAAAACGAATATTGTATCACAAAAAAATCCTGTATTAAGGAATGGAAAAATAATAAATGCAGTTTTTGGCGGTCTATTTCCCATTCCTAACATCACATCTTATACTTAAACTTAACTATGATCATGAGAGTAACTCTACTAATTATCCTGATGAGTTTCGGTAGCTTTCTTTTTGCCCAAAGCAATACTATCAAAGGAAAAAAAGTAAATCTAAAGGCTGATGCTCCGATTCTGGAGGATCATTTCAAAAAATATCATATCTACGAAATAGAGGCTTTGGAAATATTCAACTCGCTACAAGCACCTCCCGAAGAAAAACAGCTTCGACTCCGAATGGGAAAAAATTTTGACTGGCAACTCTCCCTTTTTTCCAATGATATGAGAAGTGAGGATTATCGGGTGCAAACGGGTACGGGAGAACTGCTACCCAGAGGATTGAATAAGTCCTTCCAGGGTTATGAGCAAAACTTGGGTGGAAGAGTAGCGCTCACCGTGGACGATAATTTTTTGTATGGTTACGTGGAATCTGGTGGAGAGCGATTTTTTATTGAACCACTGCGGTATTTTCAAAAGAATGCGCCGCAAAATCATTTTATCGTTTACGACGAACACGATGTCAATCCCCGAAATGATGTGACGTGTGCGGCCGACGAAATGAAAAAACACAGCCATCATCAACACGAGCACGAGGATGCGCCGTATTTTGGCCCTACTGGCGCACAGAAAAGTGTGACTGGTTTGTGTTACGAAGTGGAGATAGCAATTGCCTCTGACTACTCCATGTTTCAAAAATACGGTAATATCACGGCGGTAGAAAACCACACAACGGGTGTCATGAATAATGTTCAAACCAACTACGATGATGAATTTCCAGACGAAATAGACTTTGTGATTGTTAGGCAGTTTGTCTCGAATTGTAGCACCTGCGATCCGTGGAGTACGACAACTGCGGCTGGTGCTTTGTTGGGTAGTTTTAGGAATTGGGGAAATAGCAACGGATTTGGTGTTCCTTACGATGTCGCCCAGTTGTGGACGGATCGAGACTTGGATGGCTCTACGGTAGGTATCGCCTATTTGTCGGGGGTTTGTAACTCTAATCGCTATCACGTTTGTCAAGATTTTAGTTCTACCGCTTGGCAATTGCGGGTATTGACCTCCCACGAGTTAGGACACAATTTTAGTGCGGTGCACGACGGGGCGGGTTCTGGTTTCATCATGGCACCGTCGGTCAATAATTCCAATACTTGGTCTTCTTTGTCGGTAACGGATATTGATAATTTTGTCAGTGGACTCAACTGCCTATCACAGTGCCAATCGTTGGCACCTCCTACCCCACTGTTCGCTGCCAACCTTAATAACATTTGTGAGGGAAATGATGTCCAGTTTTTTGACCAATCGCAGGGTGTCGTGGCTTCGCGGTTTTGGAGTTTTACGGGTGGCGTACCGGCCACTTCTACTGATCCTAATCCCGTGGTGAATTATCCAATTGCTGGTTCTTGGCCAGTTGCGCTGACGGTCACCAACGCTGCGGGAAGTAATACGCAGACGCTTTCGAGTTACATTACCGTAGGGCCAGGAGGGAGCAATGTGATTTTGTACGATGCTTTTGAAAATGGACTGGGCAATTGGATTATAGAAAATCCAAACGGAAATATTACTTGGAATACCATCGCCGTAGGGGGCGCGCAAATTGGTAATACGGCGGTGTATATGGACAATTGGAATTTGAATAACTCTGGCGAGCGAGACGGATTGATTTCTGGTATTTTAGATTTTTCGGGATACACAAATATCAATTTGTCATTGGATTATGCCTACACACAATGGAGCGGCAACACGAACCTAGCGGATTCTTTAGTGATAAAAATTTCAACGGACGGAGGGGCTACCTTTCCCAACGTGATATTCGCCGAGGCAGAAAATGGCAGCGGTAATTTTTCTACGAAGCCCGCCCAAAATAGTGAATTTACCCCGTCGGCTTTATCTGACTGGTGTTATGCAGGGTCTTTTGGTGCCAATTGTATTCAGGAAGATTTATCTGCGTTCATTGGGCAGACCAACTTGGTACTGAAAATAGAAGGGGTCAATGATTACGGTAATAATTTGTATTTGGATAATGTCCTGATCTCTAGCGATTGTCAGGTCGTTCTTCCGCCTGTCTCGGATTTTGCAGCAACGCCCACTCAGGGCTGTACGCCGATGACGGTCAATTTTACTGACCTTTCGCAAAATGGACCTTCCTTTTGGTCGTGGTCTTTTCCGGGAGGTATTCCTAATAGCTCAAGTCAACAAAACCCTTCCGTGCTCTACACCTCACCGGGTACGTACGATGTGACCCTCGTCACGACTAATTCTGCGGGCACGAGTACGGAGGTGAAAACGGGATACATCACCGTTGAAGAGCCCCCCGTCGCTAATTTTAATCCCATTATTAATGGGCTACAAGTGGTGTTTAACAATCTATCTACGGGCGGTGGGACTTACGCTTGGGACTTCGGAGACGGAATCACGAGTAATGATCCTAACCCTGTTCATAATTATTCTTCCGACGGAATATACACCGTGACACTCGTAGCGATTAATAACTGTGGAGTAAATACAACGAGCCAAACGATTACCATTATCACTACGCCGACTGCGAGCTTTACGGCGTCTCCTACTTCGGGATGTGCGCCCCTGACTGTCAATTTTTCCAATAACTCTTCTCCTAGTGTGACTACTTGGGATTGGAGTTTTCCCGGAGGTAATCCCGCCACTTCGAGTGATCCCGACCCTACGGTCACTTACGATAATCCGGGGATTTATTCCGTCACGCTGACGGTGAGTAATTCATCGGGTAGTGATACATTTACGGAGACTGATTTTATTACGGTCAACGCTTTGCCTTCGGCAAATTTTACGCAGGCGGTGAATGGGCTGACGGCTACTTTTACTAACAGTAGTACTAATGCCAATAATTACAGTTGGGATTTTGGAGACGGCAATACTTCTACCCAAAGTAATCCCTCGCATACTTACGCTGGCGATGGTACCTACGACGTCGTGCTTACGGCTACCAACGATTGTGGTTCGGTGACGGCTACGCAAACAATTGAAATTATTACGCAACCTACTGCTGGTTTTAGCTCTAATGTGACTTCGGGGTGTGCTCCGTTGACGGTTAATTTTTTCGACCAATCTTCCGTGAATGCTACTAGCTGGAATTGGGATTTCCCTGGGGGCAATCCTTCATCTTCCACCGACCAAAATCCGACAGTCACGTATAATAATGTGGGCACTTACGCTGTGACGTTGATAGTGAGCAATGCGGCGGGAAATGACGTAATGACCATTTCCAATTATATTGTTGTTGATGACGTGCCCACCGTAGGATTCTCGCAGAATGTAAATGGTCAAACGGTCAACTTCACGAATAGCAGTACTAATGCGAATAGCTATATTTGGGACTTCGGCGATGGAAATACTTCTAACCAATCTGACCCGACTCACACTTACGCAACTGACGGCACTTACATCGTGACCTTGACGGCAAGTAATCCTTGCGGATCAGTAGTCGCAACGGAATCCATCACGATCAGTACACAGCCCTCCGCTGGTTTTGGTGCAAATGTAACGACGGGCTGCGCTCCCTTCACGGTACAGTTTTCGGATCAGTCTTCTGCCAATACGACGAGTTGGAACTGGAGTTTCCCCGGTGGAAATCCAACTACTTCAACCGACCAAAACCCAACGGTCACTTATAATAACGAGGGCAGCTATACCGTCACGTTAGTAGCGAGTAATGGGTCAGGCTCAAGCACTAGTTCTATCACGGACTTTATCCTCGTAGATGACGTACCCTCGGCTGGGTTTTCCCAAAATACTAATGGATTGACGGTTAGTTTTACTAATGCTAGTACAAACGCAAACAGCTACAATTGGGACTTCGGGGACGGTAACACTTCCAATCAAAGTAATCCTACGCATACCTATACAAATGATGGTACTTACGATGTCATCCTCACAGCTACGAACAACTGTGGGTCGGTGACGACTACTCAAACGATAATTATTGCTACTGTGCCGACGGCTGGTTTTAGTGCTAATACTACGAGTGGGTGTGTTGATCTAGTTGTTCAGTTTTCGGATCAATCTTCAAATAATACCACGGCGTGGAATTGGTCTTTCCCCGGTGGAAATCCTGCGGTCTCTACGGAACAAAATCCGACGGTGACTTACGGTGCTGCGGGCGTTTATTCCGTCACTTTGGAGGTAAGCAACGCTACGGGGACGAATACCATTGCGCAGACGAATTACGTAGTGGTGGACGATGTGCCCTCGGTTAGTTTTTCCCAAAATACAAATGGGCTGACCGTAGATTTCACCAATAACAGTACAAATGCAAACAGCTACAACTGGGACTTTGGCGATGGCAATACTTCCACGCAGATCAATCCCTCGCACACCTACACTCAAGATGGGGTGTATGATGTTATCCTCACAGCTACGAACAATTGTGGTACTGTAATCTCACAAGAAACCATCACCATCGTCACGCCGCCCTCCGCTGGATTCGGTGCTAACCTGACGAGTGGCTGCGCTGATCTGACGGTACAATTTTCTGATCAATCTTCTGCCAATGCGACGGCGTGGAATTGGTCTTTCCCCGGCGGAAATCCGACGACTTCTACTAGCCCGAATCCTTCGGTCACTTACACCGCGGCGGGAACATACTCGGTTACATTGACAGTTACCAACGCTGCGGGCAATAGCACGGTGGAACAATTGAATTATGTGGTGGTGGACGATGTTCCTAATATTGATTTTTCTAGCGATGTAAATGTTTACACCGTAAACTTTAACAATAACAGTACAAATGCAAATAGCTACAGTTGGGACTTTGGCGACGGTAACACGAGCACCGAAGAAAATCCAACTCATACCTACGCAAACGATGGTACTTACGATGTGACCCTAACCGCTACGAATAATTGCGGAACGGTCATGTTGACTCAGACGGTGACGGTAGCTAATCTGCCCAACGCAGGATTAAACTCCTCGCCGAGTTCGGGATGTGCTCCTTTTGATATTCAGTTCTTCGATCAATCTTCTAACAATACTTCTGCGTGGAATTGGTCTTTCCCCGGTGGTACACCAGCTACCTCTACCGATCAAAATCCCATCATTATATACAGCACCGCTGGTAATTACGATGTGACTTTGATTGCCATTAATAATCAGGGAAATGATACGATTACTTTTAGTGAATACGTAAATATCAACGCTACTCCCGACGCTGATTTTAGCTTTAGTATAAATGGTCCATTGGTGGATTTTACAAATCTTTCGAGCGATGCGACCAGCTACTTCTGGGACTTTGGAGATGGCAGTACGAGTACCGAGGCTGATCCACAGCATCAGTATAATCTGAACGGAGACTACAATGTCACCCTCAATGCCAATAATGCTTGCGGTACGACTACCATCACGAAAGTTGTCTCCATCACATCGAGTGTCATTGCTGGATTTAGCTCCAATGTCACTTCGGGGTGTATGCCGCTGACCGTCAATTTCTCGAACGAAAGTGTGAATGCTACCAGCTTCAACTGGACATTTGTAGGTGGAACTCCTGCTAGTTCTACGAGCGAAAATCCAACCATCACTTACGAGAATGCGGGCGTTTATACCGTTATGATGGAAGCTATCAACGTAACGGGTAGCAGCATGGTGGTCGAGACGGGGTATATCGTAGTGGAGAGTTTGCCCGTTGCCAACTTTGATGTGGATATTAATGGACTAGCCGTTGATTTTACCAATCTCTCCTTATTCGGAGAATCCGTTTTGTGGGATTTTGGTGATGGTAACGGCAGTACCGAATTAAATCCCCAACACACCTACGCCGACATTGGCATCTACCCCGTTACGGTAACGGTAGATAATAATTGTGGTACAAGTACTTTTACTTTTGAAGTAAATGTGGGCACTACGGTTAGTGTAGGATTTTCTTCGGAAAATACCGAGGCTTGCGCTCCTACCCAAATTCAATTTTTGGACGAATCCTCCGATAATGTTTCCAATTGGAATTGGAGTTTCCCCGGCGGAAATCCAGCTACCTCAACGGAACAAAATCCAGTAGTTAGCTACGATACGCCCGGCACTTACGCAGTTACGCTGGAAGCTAGTAATACTTGGAATAGTAATACACTTACGCAAACGAATTACATCACCATTTTGGGTGAACCAACGGCTGGTTTTTCGTTTTCTACTAATGGTTTTTCCGTAGATTTTACCAACAACTCTGATAATGCTACTTCCTACAATTGGGATTTTGGCGATGGGAACACTAGCACAGAAATACAACCTCAGCACACCTTCGCCAACGACGGTACTTACACCGTGACCCTGAACGCAACCAACACCTGCGGAACGGTCACTACTCAGGAGACCATTACGATCTTAACGCCCGTAACTGCTGGATTTTTGGCAGATGTTACCGAAGGATGCGCTGGATTGACTGTTCAATTCACCAATGCCTCCTCTAATAATGTGACCAATTGGAATTGGAGTTTTTCCGGTGGAAGCCCCGCTACCTCTACCGAGCAAAACCCAACAGTTACTTACAACACACCGGGCACTTATCCCGTGACTTTAGAGGTGAGTAATCCTAACTTTAGTGCTACGCAGACCGAGATGAATTACGTGGTCATCAACGATATACCAACAGTTGATTTTAACTACACCTTGGGAGCAAATGGGTTGGTGAATTTTAACAATACATCTACAAATGCGACTACTTACAGTTGGGACTTTGGGGATAATACTTCTAGTGCCTCCGAAAATCCTACCCATACCTACACTCAAGACGGCACTTACACGGTGACTTTGACAGCCACCAAACGATTGTGGAACGAACACTTTCGAATCTACGGTAACGGTACTGTTGCCACCAGTTGCAAATTTCAGTATTGAAAGTTTGCCTAATTGTGCACCCGCTACCATTCAGTTTATGGATGAATCAGGGGGTACGGTTGACACCTGGAACTGGACTTTCAGCGACGGTGCGCCGAATACTTCTACAATCCAAAATCCCGCAATTACTTTCAATAATCCGGGGACACACGAGATTACTTTAATGGTGACTAACGCCGCTGGGTCAAATACTTTTACGATGGAAATCACTCTGGATGGCACACCTTCAGCTAGTTTTTCAAGTGATGTAGATATCTTGACCACTACCTTCACGAATACCACTACGAACGCTACTTCCTACTTCTGGGACTTCGGAGACGGTAACTCAAGTACAATGGAAAATCCAATACACGAGTACGACGTAGCGGGTAACTACACAGTTATCCTTTCGGCTACCAACGATTGTGGAACAGTTACTTTTACCCAACAAGTAGAAGTAGTAGGCCCACAAGCGGTGGCTAACTTCTCTTCTTCGGAAATAGATGGATGTGTACCGTTCACCGTGAATTTCGAGGATTTAAGTCTCGGCAATCCAACGAGTTGGGCTTGGGAATTTCCTGGTGGAAATCCAGCCACTTCTACCGAAGAAAACCCCACAGTCACCTACACTACTGCGGGCGTTTATGATGTTATCCTGACGGTATCCAATCCTGCGGGTCAAGCCACCGTAGAACAAACCGACTACATCAACATTGGAGAAGCACCTACTGCTGACTTCACGCCTTCGATTGATGTCAATGGAACGGTTACTTTTAATAACAACTCCACCTTGGGCGATACCTACGAATGGTTGTTTGGAGACGGAAATAGTAGTAACGAGGAAACTCCGGCGCATACTTACGACTCTTCGGCACTTTATACTGTTCAATTGGTAGTTACTAATCCCTGCGGAAATGATACTACGAGTCAGGAGATTTTGATACAATTAACTTCCACAAGCGAGCTTTCATTTTTGGAAAAATTTGAACTGTATCCTAATCCCAACAATGGTCAATTTGTCCTACACCTTGAAGGTCAACCTCTGGAAAATCTTAATATTCGATTATATAATATTTTGGGTCAGCAAATAATGGAAGAACCCGTTGACTTTAGTTCTGGAAGCCTCATCAAAACATTTGATCTACAGGAGTTGAGTGCGGCAACTTATATTTTACAAATTGAATCTGAAAACAAGGTGATGTACCGAAAAGTGGTAAAAGAATAAACTAAGAATTAAAACAAGCATCAGACGAAACCCGCTCGACTTTAGGCTGGCTTCGTCTGATGCTTAACTTTTTAAGTTCCAAATGCGCTCCTTTTTTAATTAGAAAAGATTATTTTTGTATTTCCATAAAAACAAACAGCGATAGTTCTGATTGATGTTTGTTTT
>JBCCJE010000161.1:0-8817 GCA_039027925.1 Bacteroidota bacterium | reverse complement strand
TTAGCCACACGCTTTGAGAACTCCGTGAGATGGGAAAGTGGGAATGCAAGCGTTCTTAAAGCCAAATTATGGAGCTTTCGTTGGCTTTAAGAACTTTTGCTTTACTTATTTGCTATCCCGCGAAGTTCTCAAAGCATGGGGGTAGGTAATTACGAAAAAATTATTGCACATCCTCCACTTGAACAAATACCCAACTCAACATTTAAAACATATAGAAAATACAAATACTAAAATTGCGAAAGATAATTAAATACACTTTACGATTCGTGCTCCTGCTGATCCTGTTATTAGTAGTTGCTGCACTCGTCGTTCAGCTTCCTTTTGTCCAAAAAAAACTGACTGGTACGCTCGAAAATTATTTACAAGAAAAGTTACAAACGGAAGTCAGCATTGAATCCATTCGCTTAAAACTACCCAAATCTCTTTCCCTCCAAAAAGTATTTATCGAGGATTTACAACGAGACACTTTCATCAGCGTGGAAGCCTTGGATGTGAATTTCGCCTTAAACCAATTGTTCAGTAAAAAAATTCAGATCAACGATGTCACCCTCATCAACGGCGCCGCCAATATCCACATCTGGGCGGATAGCTCCAATTATGATTTTATCGTTGATGCCTTCGCTGCGCCGAGCGAAGCGCCAACGCCTACCGAAGAGCAAGCGGCGGCCACGGATTGGTTAGTCACTTTTGCGGAAGCCAACTTATCTTTAAAAAATATTCGTTTCGGCTTGGTGGAGGAAAATCAAGGATTGGAACTCGCTACTTACCTCGGCGACGCTCACGCCTTGGTAGATCAAATTGATTACGTCAACCATCTTTACGAAGTGCAAAAAATAAATATTGCCGACTCGTGGATTCGAGTAAAAATGGACACGATCACCCCAACGACTACGGCTACCGAACCTGCTGCGAGTAATTACTGGGTGAAGGCGGACGAGCTGACTTTTAGGAACATAGCTTTGGAATTACTACAACCCGACTTGGAGTTCACTACTCAAATAGGCGAACTCACCCACCGGGCGGGTTTTTTCAAAATGAAAAAAGATAGCATCTGGGTACAGTCTCAACATTTTAAAATAACGGAAAGCGACTTGAAGTACGATGTACCGAATGCTCCTACTCAAGCTGGATTTGATCCCAATCATTTTCATTTTCGGGACATCCATCTTGAGTTAAAAGATTTTGATTACAACAATCTCAATATCAAGGCGGAGATAGTGAGTGCCACCATTAAAGAAAAAAATGATTTTGAACTGAAAGGACTACAAGCCCAATTTGAATTTTCAGAAAACCACACGCTACTCCAAAACTTCGCTCTTAAAACGCAGCACACTAATATAAGGAGTGAGTTAACGCAAATTGAATTTCCATTTTTTGCAACCGCAACTACGCCCATCGAACAATTAAAAATTCAAGCGACGATTAATGCCAAAGCTAACAATCTAAAAGACCTCAAATATTTTTATCCGCCGTTGGAAAATTCAAATTTTTCCGCCCTACCGCTAGCAAGTCCCCTACGGCTCAATGCGCACTTGAATGGCTCACTCCGAGAGTTGACGATCCATCAACTCAATTTTGATGGCTTGCAATCTAAATTTTTGGTCAATGGAAAAATTAAAAATTTAACGCAGCCCGAACGGATGTATCTCGATCTTAAAAATTTACGAGTAGCCACTCGGGGAACTATCATTTCGAGTTTTTTGCCAGATTCGACCTTGCCCGTTTTTGTTCAACTTCCCGATTCGATTTCCCTCATCGGAAATGTAACAGGACATTTACAAAATATTCAAACTAAATTTTTTGCGACCTCTCATCGCCAAAATGCGCCCGCTCCCTCCCGCCTGCAAGCACAGGCCGTGATCAAAAATATCTCGAACCTCGACCGTACCTATCTCGACATTCAGTTGGATACCTTTTATACTTCGAAGAACGAATTGCTGGCGTATTTGCCCGAAGCTACGATTCCGCCGTACGTCCAATTGCCCGACGAAATTATACTGAGCGGAAATGTAAATGGGTTACTCGCTGATCTGAGTTCCAACTTTCAGCTAGCCACCGTCCGCAACCAAAATACTAACCAACTGAAGGTGTTGGGGAAAATTTCAAATTTGTTCGTTTCTCCCAATCCTAGTTTTGATATTCGCTTGGATGCCAGCAACATCAGTCGGCAAGAACTAGCCGCCTACCTTCCGGATAGCCTGCTACCTGCTTATTTTCAGTTGCCATTTGTCCGCGAGTTAAAAGGTATTTTTAAGGGAGACCTAGAAGATTTTAAAACCAATTTTAACTTAATGTCCAACACGGGAGAGTGGTCAGTCAACGCCTCTCTGACCAAAGAAAAATATCAACTAGAGATGACCGTAGCTGGATTCCAGCCCGAGGAATTTTTCGAAAAAAACTACTTGGATAGCCTGATGGGTTTCGGGATTCAACCCCTACGGATCGAAGCAGCATTGAGCGGAGAAGGTTTTGATTTTAAATATTCGACATTTGCAAATGTATTGTTAAATATCAAAAATGCGGCGGACACTTCTCTGGCTGGATTGACGATCAAAGGAAAATTAGCGCAACAAAAATTTCGAGTGGAAGCCGTAGCGGCGGAGAAAGCCATCCAACTGCAATCCACGATTGACCTGGATTACACCCAAAATATTCCCCGCTGGATGGTTGATCTGAATCTCGATGAGTTGGATTTATTGGAGTTAAAATTAAGTGATACGCCACTTGCCATCCAAGGAAAATTGATGGCGGACATAAAAGGCATGAACCTCGATACGTTGAGCGGAAAAGCCTTGCTCTCCGATGTAGTTGTTCAATACAACGACCAATCGGAAAAAATAGATAGCCTTCAAATTGATGCTAACTTGGACTTGGGAAAAAATAACATTACAATTACATCCGACTTTTTGGACGCTAACCTCAATGGTAATTTTAATTTTTCTCAGCTACCAAATATTTTACAACAATACATTTACAAAATTACTGATTCGCAAACAAGCGATGATCTCGTCGGAAATTCTGAGGATAACTTCAACGTAACAATTCAATTACATCGCCCCGAATTTTTGACCTTGGGTTGGATCACAGGACTAGAAGAGTTGAGTCCACTCACCACCCAAGGCGATTTTGACAATGCCAAGGCTACTTGGAATTTTAAATCCTCCATTCCCTTCGTACACTATCAGAACATGCGTTTCGAAAATTCACGTCTAAGCCTAGCCGCCAAAGATGAAGTAGTGAACTACGAATTTGGGTTCGAAAAGTCTGATATTCAAGGAGTTGCGTATGTAGAAAATTTTAAAACGTACGGAAGCCTAGCCGACCAAATACTGAATAACACGTTTGAAATTTTAGATAAAAAAAATAAAAAGCGATTTGAGATACAATCACAACTTGCTTTTTTGTCCAATCAATCCTTCAAGTTTTCTTTGGGAAAAAACCAATTACTGAATTACAAAAAATGGGAAGTTCAAGAAAATAACAGTATCGAGCTAGGTAACCAAACCATAGCAATAAACGATTGGCGACTGTTTAGAAATGTCCAATCCATTGTGATCAGAGATTTAGGATCGGAGCAGCTAGAATTACAGTTTGCTAAATTTAACCTCAAAACCATTTCCGAAATTCTAAAACTCAACGGTAATTATTTGGGCGGTATCTTGAACGGCCGACTCAATGTGAATGACTTGTTTCACCAAGTTTATTTTAATTCTGATTTGACCATTGACAGTCTTTTGGTGTTCGATGCGCAGTTGGGCAACTTATCTCTTCGAGCACAAAATGAATCCACTAAACTCATCAATGCAGAAGCTACCCTCCGAGGAAATGGTAATGATATTTCGCTGGCGGGACAGTACAATTTAAAAAATGCAACCAATCCGCTGAACTTCAATTTGGAGATTCCTCGGTTGGATTTAACCACCATCGAGCCTTTAACTTTTGGTTTTTTAGAAAAAATAAAAGGACAACTCAGGGGTCAGGTACGCATCGAAGGCTCGCTGGATTATCCTGCACTCCTCGGGCAAATCCGAATGGACAGCACCGCCTTCGACGTGGCGCTGCTACAAGCGAGGTTGCGCCTTAGCAATCAGCCTATCGCTTTTGATGCCAACGTGATTGAATTTAAAAACCTCGAAATATTCGATGCGGATAACAACAAGGGCGTCATATCGTCTTTTCTCATCACAGAAAATTATCGAGATTTTTCCCTCAACTCCGAACTCGAAATTCAAGATTTCTTGGTGCTCAACACCAAGCCAGCGGACAACGAACTGTACTACGGAAAATTACTGGTGGATGCCAAAGCAAAAATATCGGGTAACTTGGAAGAACCCATCATCGAGATAGAAGCAAAGCCACAGAAAAATTCCAATTTGACCTACGTGTACAATCCTTACTCCGCCGAGATAGAATCGCACAAGGGCATCGTAGAATTTATCCAACCCGAAAAAAAAGATACCCTCACGATTGATAATGAAAAAGTAGCATCCGTCTCCGAAAGCCTTAATATGAAAATTGTGGTGAAGATTGCAGTAGATGACGACTTGAACTTCAAAGCCATTACCGACCCGCTGACGGGTGATAATTTTGAAGGAAAAATGAAGGGCGATTTGGTTTACGTGCAGCTACCCGATGGCTCGATGGAACTTAGTGGGAGCCTCGAAGTGGTAGCGGGTACTTACTTATTTACCTACCAAAATGTCATTCGACGGCCCTTTGAGGTGAAGCCCGGAGGCACTATCGTATGGACGGGCGATCCCCTCAATCCTCAACTCGATATTGACGTGGAGTACAAGGTGAGGGCTTCTACCTACGCGTTGATGGCTACCCAAGGGACAGGGCAGCCAGCTTCGGGAAAAGAAATTTTTGTGGTCAATCTCAACATCGGTGGCGTACCTACCCAAACCGACATCAGTACTTCGATCACCTATCCCCGTACCGATGGCAATTCCAACAATCAAGATATCCAAACGGCCATCAACCAAATCAACCAAGATCCGAGTCAGCAAAATACACAGGCGTTTGCGTTGATTTTATTTAATGGATTTATTGCGCAGGGCGTCGGTCAGGGAGAGTTTCAGTTGGTGGATATTTCGGGGGGTATCAACAGTGCCATCACCAATCAGTTGAATAATCTCGCCAACCGATACATCAAATTTGTGGAACTAGATTTTGGCATTGATTCCTACGAAAATAGCAACGAAAACGCCCAAACGGATTTTAAGATCAGCGTGCGCAAACGACTACTCAATGATCGCTTAACGATCAGCTTGGATGGAAAAACAACTACCGAAACGGGGACGGATGAGAGTAGCTCACAATCCTACTTGGACAATGTCACCGTGGAATATTCATTAACGCCGAGTGGGCGATTCAAAATAAAAATCTATAATAAGCGGGACTTCGATGATTTTATTCAGGGCACGGGTGTGAAGGTGGGTAGTGCGTTGGTTTTTTCCAAAGAGTTCAACGAGATACGATTGTTTGGGCGGTAGGAGATGGTACTTCTGTTTAATGTAAATGAATTGTTACCTGCCGTGCAATCGCCACAGCCCTACCGCCTGAAAAAGAAGCACTAAAATCTCTGAATAGACTACAATTTTTTGGCTAGTGGCTTGGAGGAAAAGTGCATTGGGAGATGTCCAAGAGCGCGGCCCAAAAATCATAATCCCAATTTGGGGAGCTAGAATCAACATAAAAATAATAAAGGTCCAACCGTACCGATTCGGATATTTTTTTTCTTGAAAAACGGCGGCAGCATAAAACATACTCATCAGGAGAAATGCTACGAATCCCACTTGTACGGCGTAGCGGTGTTCGTAAAAATAAACATCGTAGGGCAACCACGCCAACGCTACGTAAAATACCCCCGCCGCCATACCGAAAAAAGTAGCAACAACCGCTAAGAACTTAGTGAACGGTGCTGCAAAAAATGAAACCAACGTACTGAAAAACAATACGATACATATTCCAGAAATAGTAATGGATGTTTTGAATAAATAATGGCAAGCCCAGTTGGGTGTCCGATCAAAAGTATGGGTACGCCCTAGATCGCTGAAGTAGTTCATCCAAAAATCGTAGGAGTCCAAACTCGCATTATGAATAGTTCCTCCTGGGTACAACCACATCGCATAAGTCGTCAAAACCAAAAATTGGATAGCCCCGAGGATACCGATTAGGATAAGTAGTTTTTTTATTGGCACTTGTTTATTTGATGATGATTTTGCCGAGCAATTGACCTTGACTGCTCAACCAGTACATACCTTGCCGCAAGCTAGAAACATCCACCTGCATTTCTCCACTCAATGCAAACCGCTGCACTTGCTGCCCTAGCATATTATGAATAGCTACCTCAATCGTTTCTTCACTTTCCATTTTTAAAATTAAAAACGCATCGGTAGGATTTGGATAAATTTCTAGTCCCAGTTTTTCGGCCAAATCAATGGTGGCATTAGGATTACTATTTGGTGCATTAAAGGTAGGCGGCACAAACGAAAAAATACCTATACCGTTGGGGATACGAGCGAAACTAACATCTGTGGTTTGTGCCCCGAAGACCACCTTATCTATCACCTGTAAATTATTATCACTCAAGATGAGTTCCTCGCCGTTGGCAGATAATTTAAAATCAGTATGTAAGCCCTGTTGAAGTGGATCACTATCTACCCATATGATCAAGTAACTATTACCATCAATGGTCACATTGGGAAATTGAAATTTGGTCAAGTCGTTGGCATTGTCCGAGAGGTAATAACCATTGAGATTAATAGATGAAGAAGTATTGTTATACAATTCCACCCAATCGTCAAATTCACCATCTTGGTCGGCTTGGGTGGTCGCATTGGAGGCCATAATTTCGTTGATGACTACATCTCCGTAGGTCGTCAGATTGTAGTAGTCTTCTTCCGCTCGGGCGGGGGAAAATGCTCCAACGTCCGTTGACGCATTTTCTGCGTAGATGTAAAATTGGACTCCCTCTACCCCAACATTGATAAAACCGCCATAGATACCATCACCCGCCGCACCGTCGTCGTGGGTGCCATCATCAAACATTTCTGCCTTTTGGAAAACTTGGGTGAGATTATCCCGATACCCTACGTAAGCGTAGGTCACATCGTCCAAAGCAGCCGTAATCGAGATGGTAGAGTTGGGCTGAATATCCAACGGTACATTGCTGATATTCGAGATGGTGGGGGGTGTTTTCGTAAATTCAGAATGCCCCAACAAATAAGTCAATCGACCATTCATCAGTTCCGCTAACCCAGGAATATCTATCTGCGATCCATTATAATCAATCGTCACGGTATTGTTCAGGTTGGTATTAAACTGTCCCTCCGTGTATAGTTTGTTAGGATCGCTGATGACATCGCTCGCAATCATGTTCACCAGTTCCTGCGCACGGGTGGCGTACCAGCCGTTATTGATAGTTTCTTGCAGCATCGTTCGGTAGTGAGCGATGTATTGGCGTTTGTATATTGGATTTTGTAAAATTAATTTTAGCAAGGGACGAGCGGCATCGTTGGTTCTTAGTAGGGGCTCGAGGTTTTGCATTTCGGTCAGTGTCAATTCGGGATCTCCCTCGTTAAGATCTTGATCTCCTCCGAAAGTCTCATTCAAATCCCAAATCAAGGTATTGAAGCGATCATTGTCATCTCTGAACAAATAGTAATTCGTAGGTGCTGCGCCCAGATAGCTATCCAAATTGACGAGCAAATTATTCATCGCACACAGCCAAATCGCTCTATCTACATTGATAACTGACTCTACGTCCGCAGCGGCAGTATTTACCTTTTCGATCATATCAATCAGTTCACTCCAACCCACGAAGAGGTTAGATTCCAAGTTGTAATAATCCTCGTAGCATGCTGCCGTCGTACCTAAATTTTCCAACGCAGCACCATTGCCCTGCGTACACCCTGCGGGAGGACTAGCGCCATTTTCGGGATCAGCATTAAAAAAAGTATTATCTCTATCCGCATAAAAATTGTTGGACATAAAATCCTTATCCACATTTTCTACATTGACGTAAAGACCGTGGTAATTTCCATTGACAAATACCTTAGCGTAGTTGGCATCAGGCGCAGGCATGTACTGATTAGCGATTTCGAAAGAGAGTACCTCACGAATGAAGGAAGGATCTTTGGCGCCGTTGTTCAGTTTGAGCGTCTCGTACCCGTCGTAGTCGTGATTTTTGATATGATCTAATTTTATATTCAACGGATTTTTTCCCTGACTAGCATCGTAGGTAGCGCCCCCTCGGTACCGAATGCCGACGCTATCAAAACTTTCGCCGTTGATTTCTACCACGGCAAGCAGGCGCTCGTTGTTTCCAGCGGCATAAAAATCATCTAGCGTTTGATCCCAATTGGCATCTTCAAAAGTAATTTCGATGAGGGTAATCCCTTCGGGATTATATAAGGATTGGGCAATGAGCAGGGGAGTAATACCTACTAGTAGGATTGAGAAGCACCAGATTTTTTTCATTTTGTTAGAGTTGTTTAAGAAAAATAATTGGTCAGTTGTTAGCAATGAACCAATTAGCCCAGCAGGGCTCGCGTGAATTTTTTATATAGTCAAATAATTTTTTCGAAAGGTGTAAAAATACTTTTTCCGAAGAATTTTTTCTAAAATCCGTACGTCAGGTATTTAGCAAAATAGGAGAAACGTCATTTGAAGTTTTTGAGCAAAAACGAATATTGTAGAGTAAAAATAGAGCATTCCTTTCTGTTACCTACAGAAAATATATTATATTTGTACAACTTAAATTATGAACGAGCACTAACACCACTCTATTAAAATGGTAAAAGCCACCTCGTG
>JBCCJE010000160.1:0-8819 GCA_039027925.1 Bacteroidota bacterium | reverse complement strand
TGACAATGGAAAGGATAGAGTTATTTTGTGGATTAGTGAGCTCGTATGTATTTTCAAATATTGCGGACTACGAACCAGGACAATTTTACAAAAGAGAATTGCCTTGCGTACTAGAAGCTCGAAAGGCTTTTGAATTGAAGAAAATTGACTGTATTATACATCAATTAAGGAATAACAGTGCAATCAGAGATTAAGGCTTGAAAACTTGATCCACCTTTTGCCCAAAAACCAACCTCCAAGATGATCTCGTCACCCGCAGAAAAAACTACATCAGCTACTGGCTCGATGATGTTCTCTGAATGAATGTAAGTTTGGACATAATAGAAGGCAACTTGATTAATGTTACCTGTAAGGTTTAACGAAAGATTGCAACTACCCACAAATTCATAAGCACCAATATCCACCTGACCCACTAGTCTGTCATTTCCTCCGAAATCAGTTTCATTCACTCCCACTGAAAAATTTGGATCTCCACTATTGACTGCTGGAGAATTAATGTTTAAGGTAAAGTCATTGGCACCTACGTCAGTAAAATTTGGATTGTCAAACAAAGAATTTGCATCCTGCCCTGTATTAGTTAAATAATCAGCGTAAGACCATACATTCCCTTCCCAATCAACGTACGAATTAGCTGTTCCACATGAATGATAATAAAGATTATAATCCAAAACAATCCCCGTGGAATTTAACCGTGTCACAATCAATAAATCCTCTGTATTGGTGGCATAAAAAATATTATTTTTGACTGTACAGTTCTCTGTGTACTCAATTAATAATTCTCCATCAAAAATATTAGAAGTATTATTATGGTAGAAGGTATTATTCAAAATTTGAGAGTTAGTAACTTTTCCAGTAGATGGATAATTATAGCCACCGATGCCTATACCCGCCTCCTTGTTTAAGTAACTTATGTTATCTCTCACAATGATATTTTTTGTTTCGTGGTTTAACTCCTCACAGCCCACTTCAAATCCCCTTCCATTATGGTGACAAATATTTCTTTCTACAATAATATCTTGTCCGCCGTCCACATAAATACCTGCTGATACTGCGTAAGCACTTACACAATTGTAAACTTCATTCTCTTTCACGATACCATTCCTTGCCATATCATTAAGAGGGTTTGGGCTTGTTCCATAACCTCCTGCTAAGTCGATACCAATATTGGTAATATCATGTACTTTGTTATTGGAGACTTCGAATCCATCTACATTTCCATTTAGAGTTAAGGCTTCACTAAAGCCAGTTCTACAATCTGCGATTTCATTTCCTTTGACTAAAATATGATGACATGCGTTCGTTGGATTTTGATTGTACACAATAAACGGATATGAATTAGTAAAAGAGCTAACAGCTGCATTAGGATCAGTTGAAAAATTAATATGCGAGATTTTATTATCCAATATCTCAATGTGATGAGAACCATTTGCGATGTAAATTCCTGAAGAATAGTTTCCCATTGCATTTCTAAAGTGTAAATTAGAAATTCTAATGTAGCTCTTGTTGTTAATGACTAGCAGTTCTGTTTGAGTATTTGTACTTCCACCATCAATGTACACCTGCTCGGAATTGTAACTTTTAAACGTAATAAAATTTCCCGACGACCCAGTCACATTTAGCCACGCTTTTTTGTAAGTTCCATCTCTTAAATAAACGGTGCTTCCAGGAGTTGCAGCATTACATGCCTTTTGAAATGTCTTCCATGGTGAGTTAAATGTTCCTGGATTTGAATCATTTCCAGTATTAGAAACATAAAAGCTTTGGGCGTAAGTATTAGAAAAGTAAGCCAACGAAAATACAATTGTGATCAGAAGATTAGTTCGCATGGTGCAATTTTTTAATTGTTACTTGTTTATTCAGCAGATGCCTTTTCATCATGTATAAGCCGATTTGGTAAGCAGATCATTAGAGGTTTTCCGAAGAAGTTGACTGAATGATTTTATTTTGCTCGGATATTATTGATCTTTTCTCTTGTTAAATAAATGCTTTTCTACTCCATCTCGTTCTTATCTTTCCTTCACACATCTACACGAAAGGGCATTCGTTTTGTACTCCCGCTCGCGCAACATAATTTGACTTCTACTCGAAAACATATACACTCTTGCCTCTTTGGGTGTTAGCTCCGTAGCTGTCCAGTAAAAACCAAATTCGTTGAGATTACCGTATCTTCCATTGCTAAACCTTCTCCCGCCGAGTAGGATGTTGAGTCCACTTTCGCCACCTTTTACAAGTCCTCTAAAACAATCTTTACATTCGGTGTACGAACCATATAGACTTCTAGTCATATCAGCCCATTCCTTATCAGTAGGCAATCGCCATCCTTCGGGGCAGGCTCGTTTTGCACTTCTCCAAGTATAGAGTTTTCCAAAGCGATTACAGTTTCGACCGCTGGTATCATAACAACCTGACTCGGGGGCTTCGTAGCTTAGATTTCTCGCCATCCACCAAAGATCATCCACCAGCACAATGGAGTAATGCTGCTGATCACGCTCATCAATGAAATAACTTTTTTCGAGTCCCGCTTCTTTAGCAATATTTGTTTCGTTCAAAGCAGCCATTGCAGCGGCATCCTTTTCATTTTGTTCTTTTTTGCCCGTGGAAGCGTTGGTAGCCTTCTTATTGTTATCAGTTTTTGCAGTACTAGTTGCACCAGCAATGTTATCTAATCCAACTTTTTCTTTAAGGCTTTCGGCCTGTGCTAATAAATTTTTTGATTCGGGCTTTTGCGACGGGGTGAGGTACTCAATACTCTTGAGTAGGTATTTTTTAGCATTAGGTTTGTCATTTTGTTGGATGCTCAGCCTTGATAATTTTAAGTACAGCAGACCGAGATAATCCTCGTTCTTATCATTTTTATTGAGATACCTAATCGCTTCGAGTAGTTTCTTTTTGGACTCGTTCAGATTATTTTGCAACAAATAAATATCTGAAATATTAATGATGACCTGCACGATACTGCGCGTAGGCGTGCTTTTTTCTGAATAAAATAAATCTAAAGTTTTTTGGTAAAATGTGATGGCATCCGTGTACGCATTTTGCTCAAAATAGGATTGGGCAACATCGCTGTACAAGCTAGGTAGATAATCCGTAATGTTCGATTTTTTACTTGCTTCGATCGCTTTTTTGTACCAAATGATAGCCTCCGAAAATGCCTTACGCTTAAAATATTCCGACCCGATGTTACCCAAAATTTTGATGCGCCTTCTCGGACTACTATCGTTCAGTTCGCGTTTTAGTTTTTGTATTTCATCTTCATTCGTTGAGCCATAAACAGTTGGAATATTGGCGGTGGTTTCGTTGCCTATTTTTACATCAGAAGTTAAATTATCCCTATCATCTGAACTTGTAATTACTTTGTTATCATCTTTAGGAGTGGAGACGGCGTTCAGTACTTCTAGCAAATTTTTAGCTTCGGTTTCCCATTTATTATTGGGGTAGTTGGTTAAAAAATCCGTTAGCTTTTGTTTCTGCATCGTCAGATTGGTCGTAGCTTGGATAGCCGACCACTTCAAGTTGACGAGGTGTTCCTTCACTTCGTTGGTATATTTTCCCTGCTCGTATTTATCCAAATAGTCTAAGCTTTCCTCTACCGTAGTATCCTCCAATGCCTCTTTAAAATCAAACGCTTGCACTTTTTTTAATGCTATTTGTAGATGCTTTTTGATCTTCTCGGAGGACGCTTCCTTTGATCTATATTTTTTAATATAGCCTTCGTAGGCTTCCTTATCCGCTTTCACCTGATTGGTAACAAACCAATTGACCCGCTCATTAAAGCTAGGTACAAACGCATAACTCAGAGAGGAGGACAACATTAAGAACACCAATCCCATCGCCAAACTTTTCGAAAACCGACTACTAGTAGGATGCAGAGAGGAAGTCTTAGGAGTCGTCGCAGCAGTTGTGGATGCTTCGGTTACGATAAAATTATCCTCAGCTTTCACAAATGCAACTTCTTCTTTGGGGACTTCATCAGCAATAATTACTACACTTTCTTCGAGTGTTTTTTCTCTTTTTATTTCTTTGCCATTGATTAAGATAATCAGCGCAACTTTCAACTCTAAAGTGTGCTCACCAGGTAACAACGGTTTTACGTAGAAACGCCACTCCGTAAAATCATCCTGATCAATGAACTGAATAGGATCGCTCGTAGTCCGAATTTTGAATGATTCCTTGGCACTGGGGTCAATGATGTCCACCCTCATATAGTCCGAAACCCGTAGGTTGGACTTGATCTCGATATCATCTTCCATTTCCAAATCTTCGATCAACATCATCTCGTCAAAGGCAATTCTCACCCTGCATCGAGTTTCTTTGAGGACTTGCATTTGTTTGGGAATCTGATAGAGGACATGTCCTTTTTTATAATTTTTTCCATTGGAAAAATTGGATTTGGGAGCATTTTTTTCAAAGTCTTCTTTTTCCAAAGCGTCAATGAAGGAAAGGAGGCGATCCCTGATGTCCGCATTGGCCCGTTGCATCTGTTCTTCGGAAAGTACTTTTTTTAATGATTTTAAGAGGAGTTCTTTTTGCTCAGCTTCTAGGCTGATTAAGGTATTGAACTTGTGGGAATCTTCGGGAAGAATTTCTTTTAAGGATCGAATGATGGACTTTACCCCTTTGGAAGGCAGGTTTGATTTAAGTTTCTTTTTTAGTAAATCCAGATCTTTCATACTATCGTTCTCTAATTTGGCTTTTCCCCTGATCGAATCTAGTCAACTGTGAGTTAGGAATGAAAGACTAATTAATTGAACAAGTTGGGTAGGTTCCCTGCCGGCAGGCAGGGAAGCACCCAACTTGTTCAATTAATTAATCTTTCATTCCTTAGTTGAAGTGGAAAAATTTTTATAAAAAATTAAATGCGCAAAATTCTGACAGTATGTTATATATAAAAATAGCTAAAATTAGAGAATCTAGGGAATAATGAGGTGTTTAATTTTTGATTCCATAATAGATTTCTTTGCCAGGCTTTCATTTCTTTTTTTATGTAACCTCTAATTTTCCCTATCTTTAACCTATGAACACCAGAGATCAAAAAGTCACCAACATCCGCCCGTCCATTCCTACTATCATCGAAGCGTCTGCTATCTCTCCCGAAGAAAGATTTCAAAATCAAACTTTACGTCCTATCTTAAAAATGCAAAATGATCTGCTGGTTCAGATTTTTAAACACTACACCATCAAGCGAAAGGGAGTCTTTAATAAGCTATCCCTGACCAAAAGATTAGATTACATTGAACATAATGTACGAAAAGATTTAAGATTCAGAAATATATTGATAGGAAGTGTAATTGGATATTTTACATTAGAAGAATGGAAATCCTACTCGGAGTACGAAAGTGAACTCAGAAAAAGATTGGTCAATATGCTTGTCGAAAGATTAAAAAGTCAAGTGGAGCAAATCTGAAATTTTGGCGAAAGCGTTCAATCCTTTTTCACATTTAAAATAAAACCTACCTTAAATACATTTTCGATACTGATCCGTGGATCGTTTTTTAGTAGCTTTCGAATCCTCGAAATAAAGACATCAAAACTCCTTCCCAAAAAGTAATCTTTTTTTCCGTAAATCTGCTCTACGGCTTCTTCTCTTTTGAGTATTCGATTTTGATTCAGACACAACAGTCGTAACACCTCATTTTCTTTTTCGGTAATTCTTCTCGGTACATTTTTATAGGAAAGTTCTTGGCGGGTATAGTCGAAGGAATAATCTCCGATGGTGAACTGAGTAGGTAATGCTTCCGCTTTTTCTGCGTTTTCGTGTCTGCGCAAAATTACTTTTACCCTACATAACAATTCTTCTTCATCGAATGGCTTCGTTACAAAATCTTCTGCGCCCACGGCAAAACCTTTTAACTTATCGGCTTTCATGGATCGAGCGGTGAGAAATAAAAATGGAATATCTTTGTTATGTTTTTGCATTTTGGTAGCTAAATGAAATCCATCCATCTTGGGCAACATCACATCTAGGATACAAATATCAAAATGCTCTTTTTTAAATTTTTCCAAACCTGACTGCCCATCTCGACAGAGCTTCACCTCAAAATTCTCGGATTCTAAAAACTCCATCAGCAACACTCCTAGATGGACATCATCCTCGACGATTAAAATTTGTTGATTAGTCATTTTTTGATTTTTGACAGCAGATGATGAATATTAATGATGAGTGATGAGTGAGAAATGATGAGTGATGAGTGATGAGTGATGAATTTATCACAAAGTAGGCAGACCTGATTAAATCATAAATAGCATATCATTCGTCAAAGATTTATCATTCATAATTCATCACTCATCACTAACTACGGTTAGGTAAATACAAATCGAAACGTGTCCCTTTATTTAAGTCACTAAATACTTTGATGAAGCCTTGGTGACGCTCGACAATCATCTTTACGTAGGCTAGTCCTATCCCAAATCCTTTTTGATTGTGGACATCTCCGTTTTGAACCCTTTGGTATTTATTGAAAACTTCTTTTTGATCTTTTTGACAAATGCCAATACCATTATCTTGAAATTGAATCGTGATTCCTGCTTCATCTTTTTTCATTCGAATATTAATCTCGGGCGTAGCACTCGAATATTTCAACGCATTGTCCAACAAATTTCGGAACGCATTGCTCAAATGAAATTTATCCGCAAAGACATTGATGGTATCATCGTCGCTTTCAAACAATACTTTTGCATTTTTCTCTTTGATCTGAATATCCATTCCCGCGATGACATTTTGAATCAAAGTCTTGGGGCAAAGGTTTTCTCTTTCCAGTTGGTATTTTCCATTTTCAAGGTTGGCGAGGTGAAGGACACGCTCTACCTGATGTTGTAGTTTTTTACTTTCTTCTTTGACAACACCTATATATTTTTGGTAAACGGGTTCTTTGGTTTTTTTGGATAACAAACTACCCGCAAGCGAAATATTGGTCAGTGGTGTCCTAAATTCGTGCGCCATATTATTAAAAAACTCCTTGTTGATTTGGGCCATACGCTTTTGCCGTAGGAGGGTATAATTGGCAAAAACAAAAACGGTAGTGATGAAAAATAAAATGACGATGGAGGAGAAAAACATAAACTTCATTTTCCCAAAAACATAGTCTTGCTTTTCGGGAAAAGTGATGCTCATTACGTAATTATTATTTTTTTGCAAGGGATTAAGCGCGCATTGGTAGGTAGGAAATTGACCAAAAGAATTGAAGGTTTCTTTTTCTACAATCGCCATCTTGTACTCCAAATCAATAGCATAAAAAGCAAAGGCTTTTTCGAGTGCTTTTTCCAGCGAATCTCGCTCGAATGGTTTCGTAGAAGTTAATCTAAAATCATCGCCTTCCTGAGTGAGCGGTACACATTCTTCTTGTGCAAAAGGTACACAACCTTCGGATGGACTGCTAGGCGGAGCCACACAAGTGGGTGGTTCTACCATCATATTACTCACCGCAAAACATAATGCTAACCGAACCTTTTCGTCAAACTGCTCTTCTATAAGATTTTTGGAATCATCTAACCATTTGACCTGCAACGCCATCAGGGCGATCAAGGCAATGGACGAAGCAACGATGACGTATAAGGTTCTATTGATTTGCATTTTTATTTTTATCTACAGCAAAAGTTAACAGTCAAACGCCTCCTCTCTCTTCCAATTCTCCTACAAAAAAAAAGAATATTCCATTCCCATACCTTCGTTTAACAGCTTTTTAACAAGTGGCTAACAAGTAAAAAACAGCTTGACGTTGGGTTTCAAAATAACTTTGTCTCGACAAGTTTCGAAACTAACGATTTGGTAGCTCAGCAATTCTGAGTGAATGATTTTTAAATTTTAATGAATATGAAAAATTTATGCTTTTCTTTTTTTATGGTTTTTTTGGCGGTAAGTTTCACTAGCCACTTACAAGCGCAAACAAAAAATTGTACATCTGCGCAAGTTGCCGCTTGCAAGAAAAACGAAACTACGGCGAAGGTTGCCAACTGTACTCCTGCGCAAGTGACCGCTTGTCAAAAAACTGGAACTGAAGTCACCACTCCTAAAGTAGCAACTCAGGATAATCCATCCCTTGATTTTTTTAAATTGGTCAATGACACTTCGGAAGGTAAAAAAACTGCCTGTGTGAAAACATGTCAACCTGCTCAATTGACTAAAAATGAAAAGCCAAGTTGTAAGAAAAAGAGTGCGGTAGCTGCTACCGAGGAAAATCCGAAAGCACCTATCGCTCAAACAGTTAGCGTAAAAGCTGGCTCATCGGAAGAATGATTAGTTATTTTTGAAGTTTTTGTAAAACTCATGTCAGGCTAAATGGTCTGACGTGGGTTTTAATTTTCATATCAGGTTACTTACATTTTAGGTAGCTTTGGATATGCTTCGAAGGAGGTAAAAAGCCATTATACCACGAAAAGTATTGTCCATCGGGCAATAATCCCCACCTTGAAATGACTCCATATTCATCTTCCAAACTGATGAAAACCAAATTATCAAAATCAATTTTTTTATCGCCTAAGTCACACCCACTTAAAGCAGATTTTCTTGACTGTTCTGTAAAACAATTGTTATCATCAAAAATAATTGATAAATATCTCGCCTCGTTTTCAGATAAAAAATCCTTAAAAAATGGAGTATCTATCACTCGTTCGTGCATTTCTTTGTACTTAGAAAGTATCAAAGAAATAGGAAACTTAACTTTGCTTTCTTCTTTCCGTCCTCTATTTGGATTTTTCTTTTTATAAAATAATTTTCATCACAGAGTTCTAGCTCATACTCATAATATAAGTTGCTTCCCCAAGGAGAAGCGAACTTATCAGTAATGGAGATGGTTTCTGGAAGAATGATCTCTTGTCCTGTT
>JBCCJE010000159.1:0-8826 GCA_039027925.1 Bacteroidota bacterium | reverse complement strand
ATGCTATACTGACGGTAGAAGGAGATTTTCTCTGGGAAAGATCACACACTAATCCAGGGCCACTTGCGCTGGATTTGAGAGGTAACGCCCAGTTCAATTGTTTAGGAAATTTGGAAGCAAAATTGACGGGCGGTGACATGATTGATTTTTACATCACCGATCAATCAACTTTTACCGTGGAAGGAGATATGACGCTGCTCAATACTACCCCTGATGATACTATTCAAGTGGTCTTAGGGGATGACGGTGGAAGTGGTACGCTCACCGTAGGCGGGAATCTCAATATTAATTCTACGGCTGCTGGTAACTTATCGGAGATTCGAGCGAACGGTGCTAATACCATTATTAATGTGGGAGAGGATATTTCGCTCTCAGCAGTTGATACTTGTACTTCTAGGTTGTCCCTCCTTTCTTCTTCTAGTCTAAATCTTGCGGGGACTATTTTGCGGCCCAATAATTTTGGAATATTGACAATGGGGGCTGATGCCGTTCTTAACCTGAATGGAACAGAACCACAAATACTCGCACCCAATAATTTGGCTGGTTCGGGAATGGATTCGCTCCTTTATACCAATATCACATTCAATAATACTTCTGGAAGTCCTACTACCCTAACTGGTCCGCTGGTGGTAGAAGATCAATTGGCGATGGATGGTGGCATCATCAGGAGTAGCGCTAGCAATCCTTTGATACTGGAAGATAACGCCACGATAGGTGTCGGCAGTAGTACTTCTTTTATAGATGGGCCTATCATAAAAAAAGGAAGAACTGGAGATGGAGGCATCACCTTACCTACGGGTAAAGATGGAGTGTATGCGCCCATCAAGATTTCGGAGATGGCAGATGAGGATGGAGAAATCACCGCCGAGTACTTCAGCGAACCACCCCCGTTTGGTAATGATAATACCAATTTTGAATCTGTCGTTGAAGATATTTCGCAGCAGGGATATTGGAGTGTGGAGAAAAGTGCGGAGGTAGGTGATGTTAATTATACGCTCCATTGGACAGATGCGCAGGCATTGGGGATATACGATCTATCCTCGCTTATCGTAGTGGGGCTAGATAATAATACTTGGCGGAGTTACGGTCAAGGAGCTACCACGGGAGGCGTTGGCCCCGGCGTGGAAGGTTCTATCACCAATGCTTACTCCGAGCCGCCACCGTTTGGTATTGAGTACCTTACGTTTGGTTCTACATCTGCCAGCAATAAGCTCCCCGTAGAGTTGTCCAAATTTGTGGCCATTCCACAAGGAGGTAAGGTTAGATTGCAATGGCAAACATTAACAGAAGTAGATTTTAGTCACTTTGTGATAGAGCGATCTAAAGATGGATATTATTTTGAGCGGCTTGGATTCGTAGAAAGTAAGGGAGGAAATACCGTGACTGACTACACTTACGATGATCCTTCGCCCCTCAACAATTGGAATTATTACCGATTGAAAATAATAGATACCGATGACACTTACGAATACTCCGATATAGAAATTGTCAAAATAGACGACATGGAGCAGTTTCAACTATATCCTAATCCGGTCAGAGACCAGATCGAAATCAAAGGAATAGATTGGGACAATGGACAATTGAAGCTGGAAGTATTTGATAAAAATGGAAAGTTGGTTTACAGTAATTTTACTGACTTCGAAAATGGATACTACGAAGTAACTACGGAAGCCATTCACGTACAGCAGCCGGGCATCTATTTTATTAGATTGTCCACGGGCACTAGGAGTCAGTATCTAAAATTTGTAAAGGTGAATGATTGATTAAGGGGGTGCCACGAAGTCCCGAAGTCGCAAAGATTTTTTCAAACAAGACTTTAGAGTCTTGGAGACCTAGTGGCAAAAAAAATACGCTTTGGTTTTGCCACCAAGTCCCGAAGTCACAAAGATTTTTTCAAATAAGACCTTAAAGCCTTGGAGACTTAGCGGCAAAAAAAAATACGCTTTGGTTTCGCCACAAAGTCCCGAAGTCCCAATCCAACTGCTTAAAGTTGGATTGGGATTTTTACGTATAGAGGTGTCTCACTTAACGATGAACAATTTGATAGCTTCCGCATTGTTATCCATTGAATCTTCTTTGAAAAAAATTGGGTCAGTCAATTTCTTCTAAGTCAAAAATAAAAACATGAATCAATCCTTTACTCACTTTTCGCTGATGGTAAATGTTTTACTATTGGCGGTAGCCCTGACCTTATTCCCAAGTGTCGTTCACTCCCAATTTGGTCCTCAAAATATCTTGGATGATACTTGTAATGATTGTAAACCTGCCTCTGTGTTCACCGCAGATTTGGATGGCGATGGTGATATGGATGTATTGTCCGCCTCAGGTGGTGATGATCGAATCGCTTGGTACGAAAATTTAGGATTTGGAAATTTTGGTTCACCAAATATGATTTCTACCGAAGCCGATTTTGCAGTATCCGTATTTTCGGCTGACCTAGATGATGATGGGGATATGGATGTGTTGTCGGCTTCCGAGGGGGATGATAAAGTAGCGTGGTACGAGAATCTCGGAGGAGGTATCTTTAGTACTCAAAATATCATTTCGGATCAGGCCAATTTTGCTAGATCTGTATATGCTGCTGACTTGGACGGTGATGAAGATTTAGATGTGTTATCGGCCTCTGCTTTTGATGATAAAATAGCGTGGTACGAGAATCTTGGTGGAGGTACTTTTAGTACTGAAAATATTATCTCAACTGGAGCAGATGCCGCCGCTACCGTTCAAGCAGTTGACTTAGATAATGATGGAGATATGGATGTGTTGGCAGCCTCTGCGGGGGATGATAAAGTAGCGTGGCACGAGAATCAAGGAGGGGGTACGTTCAGTTCCCAAAATATTATTTCACTCGAAGCGGATTTTGTACGCTGTGCTCATGCCGCTGACTTAGATAATGATGGAGATATGGATGTGGTATCTGCTTCTATCAATGATAATAAAATAGCGTGGTACGAAAATCTAGGCGCAGGTGATTTTGGCAGTCAAAACTTAATTTCGAGTAACATGGCATCAACTAATGGTGCTAGTTGGGTTTACACCGAAGATTTGGATGGAGATGGAGACATGGATGTATTGTGTTCCATTTTGACAGATGATAAAGTAGTGTGGTACGAAAATTTAGGTGATGGTAATTTTGGTAATCAAAATATTATAACCATCGCAGCTGATGGAGCAAGGTCAGTTTTTGCTTCTGATTTGGATGGCGATGGAGACATGGATGTACTCTCTGCATCTTCGGGAGATAATAAACTTGCTTGGTACGAAAACACAACGACGACTGCTCTTTTTGATAGCAATTATGAAATCTTCGATCTCAAGGTATATCCCAATCCCGTAAACGATTATATTTCTTTCAGAAGTTTAAAATCAACGATCCAAGGAGTAGAACTAACAATATTCAATTCGCAAGGACAATTAGTTAAGAAGATGGATTTTTCGAGTAATCTGCAGGTTAGATTAGGCGACTTGAATGCTGGGCTTTATACTATCAAAATAACGGTGGGAGCAGAAATTTACGTAGGTGATTTTGTGAAGCAGTAAAAAGAAAACTACAAATGATAATACAAATAAAAATTAACTTTGCGGGTAATGTTCATTTTGGGAAATTAGATTTTTCGAAATAAATTTTTTCAACAATACAGTCTTGATAACATGAAAGTCCTTACATATTATTTCGCTATATTTTTGGTTATTGTCACATGGTCAGCATCTTCTTGTACTAGAGATAAGTTAGCAGCACCTTCGCTAGAGGATACCACCATCTGGTCGGGACCTACTATTACATTCGAAAAACCCGATGGAGCTGATCCCGAGAATATATTGAGCCAAGATCGCCTCAACGATGATGTATGGATCACTAGAAGTAGTGAAGGGGGGCAAATCTTTAATATTGTTACAGAAAGTGAGGCGGATAAAAATGCTAGTCCTGCGGGGACGCTTTGGGCATTAGGTAATACCTCTAATTTGACTGATTTGAACTTTAGCCAATTCAGAGCTACTGTGACTCGTCCTAAGCAAGTAGTCGGAAAAGAGCTGGTCTTATTGCTCGTAGATGAAAACGTTGCCATTGACATCATGTTTACAAGTTGGTCTCAAAGTAGGGCGGGCGGATTTGCTTACGAACGATCGTCAAATTAAAACTCAAACACTTAACAAATTGAAAAAACTATCCTTAATTTCTTACTTATTCGTATTTATTTTTTCCATCCGAGGTGCTGCCCAAGATAGCGATCTAGGCAATTGGCTCATTTATATTGGCAATAAAAAAATCAATTCGAAATGGGACTGGCACAACGAAGTCCAATATCGAAATTATAATGCCGTCGGTGACTTAGAACAACTCCTATTGCGTACAGGTATCGGTTATAATTTGACGGAGAATAACAATAACTTACTCGTGGGGTACGGTTTTATTCACAGCCAAAATTATATCAATGCTGAGGATAAAACCAACCTCGATGAACATCGGATTTTTCAACAATTCATCACTCGCCAATCTATCAGCAGGGTCAAGGTACAGCATCGTTATCGGTTTGAACAGCGGTGGGTCGAAGATGCAGATTTTCGGTTAAGATTTCGATATTTTCTTGCGCTAAATATTCCGTTCAGTAGCAAAGCAATGGACAGTAAGACGTGGTACGGTTCGATTTATAATGAAATTTTTATCAATAATAATCAAGTTATCTTTGATAGAAATCGCCTCTACTTTGGGCTCGGATACAAACTCAATGCGACCGCTAGATTTGAGTTGGGATATATGAATCAATTTTTAAATAATGGAAACCGCGACCAAATCAATCTTATCTCTTTTGTTAGTTTTTAAAAATAAAAAACTTAGTGGCCTTATGGTAAAAAAGTATAGCCACGAAGGTACTAAGCCACCAAGCCTTTTTCCAAAAGAGAAAAAATAAGAAACTTAGTGCCTTCATGCCTTCGTGACTACTACCGAGGTAATTAATTTTTAAGTCTCGCCCGAGATTTCGGGACAAGCATTTTCAATTTTTCATTTTCAATTCTCAATTCCCCTTCGGCATCGCCTGTCCCTGAATATAAGGTGCGCCTACATTTTGCAATTTCTTCTCCATATTAGGAATCGTTACCGTACTAATCTCCTCTACCTTTTCAGAAACAACAACCAACTCCTTGGTAGCCATATCCAAACTCTCCCGATGGAGTGGGGTAGGGCCATACGTAGTGGACAATCCTCTACGTCCTACCCTCAATCTGGAATTGATCGTTGGCGCATTCCGTTCCCCAATTTCGCTTTTCGTTTGGTTACCGTAGAGCTTTTCTTCGAGGATATAAAGTTGTTGTTTTAAATCATACATCTCTTTATTCAATGCTCCGGGTTCGGTATTCGCTCTTTCCAAAGCTACCATCATCGCATCTACTTTCTCCATACTTTCCTCCAAAGCACTACCCGTAGCCGACATCAACGTTTGGGCAGTAGCAAGGTCTTTACTAAATGCTACCACATCCTCCGGAGTAGCCCCCTCTAAAGTACCCTTACGTAAAGGCACTACTTCAAAATTTACGGGACCAGCTAGGGCTGTCACCTCTCCAGCTACTTCCTTCGAAAGCGAAACAGAATAAGTACCCGGAGGCGCCATGACCCCTCTGCCCCAACTAGATCGCCCGGGACGAATCGGAGTAGCCGCTGCGTACCTCAAATCCCACGCTACTCGGCTCATCCCTCTTTTAGCAGGTGCTTTGATTTTTCTGACGACTTCGCCGCTGGCATCTTTTACGGTGAGCCAAATCATGGGCTTAGTTTCCCGACGTTCTGCTTCCAGCGCATCCCATCCTTCGAAGGGAATGGCTTTTCCATCCTTAGCCAATTCTTTTTCTATTTTCTTTCGGTCTGCTTTTTTGGTGGAGTAGTCCTGCGAAAGGTGATAAGTAAACACCGCCCCAAAAGGAGGGTTATCTGCCGAATAGCTATCGGCACCTGCTACGGCGGCAATACTTCGTGGAACATACCACCAAGCTTTGCGTGTAGAAAATAGAGTAGCCTCTGCTTTTAATTTTTCTTCGGTCACTTCCCGCATCGGACTGTAATCATCCAATACATAAAATCCACGACCAAACGAAGCACCCACTAAATCATTTTCTCTTTTTTGAATCGCCAAATCACGGAAGGAAATGGTCGGCGCACCTTTGAGTTTTTCCCAATGTTGGCCACCGTTGATGGTTACGTAAATACCGTGTTCTGTAGCTGCAAATAACAAATCACTTTTTACGTGATCTTGTACAATTCGCCAAACTAAAATTCGATCTGGAATACCACCTGCTTTCGGATTTCCTTTAATAGATTGCCAAGTTTTGCCTCGGTCGGTACTTTTGTAGAGGTAAGGTTGGAAGTCACCGCTCTTATGATGATCGAGTGCCACGTACACCGTATTGGCATCGTGTAAGTCCGCTTTGATGTCATTGACGAAAGCTCGTACAGGAACACCCGGTAACTGTTCTACCATGATCTTGCGCCAGTTGTTTCCACCGTCCTCGGTGACTTGAATAATTCCATCATCTGTCCCTGCGTAAATCAATCCCTCTTCCAAAGGCGATTGAGAAATAGAAGTAATCGAATTATAAACCGACATGGCATATACATCCCAAGGGTTGTCCCAACTTTGTTGTTTGCCCATAATCGGTAAGGTGATCCGTTCTTCGTTGCGAGTGAGGTCAGGAGAAACTGCCGTCCAACTATCCCCTCGATTATTGGACCGCCATACTCTTTGCGACGCAAAATAAATCGTAGCGGGATCATGTGGACTCACTACGATAGGAGCATCCCAATTAAATCTTTCGTGACCTTCGCCAGCCCCTGCTTGAGGTTGGACAAAAACTTGTTCGCCCGTTTTTAAATCAATACGATGCAGTCCCCCTTGCTGCGTTTCGGCATAAATAATATCAGGATTGCCCGGTTCGGTAGCAGACTGATGCCCATCCGCAAAAAGCGTTTTGTACCAATCTTGATTGCGGATACCGTGATAGTTATCCGTACGGGAAGGCCCACCGTGTGAACCATTGTCTTGTGTACCTCCAAAAATATGATAGAACGGCTCCCGATCATCCACCGCTACTTTGTAGTATTGCGTCAATGGAAGGTTAGGAAGGAAACGCCAATTTTCTGCCAAATCAAAACTTTCATAGATTCCTGCATCACATCCCACCAACAAATAGTTAGGATCATCCTTACGGAAAACCAGCGCGTGATTATCGGAATGTTTTTTCCGTTCTTTTAATGTTCTAAAATCTTTCCCTCCATTATCCGACACTAAAATTCTTACATTCATCAAATACAGCCGATCAAATTGATGCGGGCAAGCATACAGTTCTTGGTAGTAGTGTGGCCCAGTTCCGCCCGAAACGGCATCTGACATTTTTTTCCAAGAAGCTCCCTGATTGATAGAGCGATACACCCCTCCCGTTTTTCTATCCAACTCAATAGCAGCATAAACTACATCAGGTTGTTGAGGAGAGATAGCAATACCAATTTTTCCAAGATTAGATTTGGGGATACCCGTTGTTAATTTTGTCCAAGTCTCTCCACCATCTCTGGAGCGATGAATGCCACTTCCTGGCCCTCCACCCATATAAGCGGCTACCGTTCGATGTCGATCCCAAGTAGCTGCGTACATTACATCGGGATCACGAGGGTCCATAGCAATGTCTGTTACTCCTGTCCATTCGCTATCTCCTAATACTTTTTTCCAGTTCTCTCCGCCGTCGGTGGATTTATATAATCCTCGTTCGTCGCCACTTTTCCAAAGCGGGCCTTGTGCAGCTACCCAGATGATATCGGAGTTGTCAGGGTGTACAATGATTTCTGAAATATGCTCTGAATTTTTCAGCCCCATATTTTTCCAACTCTGCCCACCATTGGTACTTTTATAAATACCATCACCGTAGGCGACGTGTCTGCCCCCTACATTTTCGCCCGTCCCCAACCATACGGTAGCAGGGTTGGAAGGATCAAGGGTAATACATCCGGTAGAGTAGGAGGTATAGCTATCAAAGATAGGCTTCCAGGTATGCCCAGAGTTATTAGTCTTCCAAACGCCTCCTGAACCCGTGGCGACATACCAGACATTATCATTATCAGGATGTACCGCAATATCAGCGATCCTTCCCGAAGCAAAAGCAGGGCCTACACTTCGTAATTTCATTCCAGAAAACATCGCTTCGATTTTCTTTTCTTCGACGGGTTGGTTTTTCTTTTTCTTTTTTCGCTGGGCGGATAAAACTAGACTGCCCATGATGGTAAGGAAGAGGATTGTTAGGATGGTTCTTTTCATATTATGGTTGTTTTGATTTGGAAATATGAAGGGAAGATAGGGAAAAATGTGAGATACAAGAACCAAACAATTAATACACGTATTTAAGTTAGGGAAAAATTATGAGGCAGAAAGAAGATTACTAATTGAAAATACTCAACGGATTCCATAAAATTAATTTAGTTTTTAGTCATGCCAAATTATTTTATTCATTGAATGAATAACCCAACATAAGCTAATTACCCTTACTAGCCTACTTTAAAAAAGAGCCACTGTTAAGTGAAAAAATTTAAAATTCTTCTATAATTATTAGTAAACTACTATTTTCCTAGACATAGAAGAGTTTAAAGATGAAAGAGTAATAAAGTACACCCCAACTGGAATATTAGCCAATTTAATTTCAGACTCTTTTTCGTTCTTTAAGAAAAACTTTCTAAATATTTCTTTGCCAGAATGGTTGTATATGATTAGGTTGATTGAGTCCAATGAATCTTTTATTGTACCAACTCGAATAATAAAATTACCTTCACTAGGATTAGGATAGATTAGT
>JBCCJE010000158.1:0-8872 GCA_039027925.1 Bacteroidota bacterium | reverse complement strand
GGAGGAGGAATGACGATAGTATAGGATTCTCGATCGTCGGGCGTAGAGTGGAAATAGTTTTTCTCCATCCAATGTTGGTACCATTTACTTTCGGTATCCGCTGCGGTGTAGTGGGTTGAGATTGACATGATTTGGATTATGGATTATGCCTGCCCCGAAACCTCGGGGGATTATGAATTACCTGCCTTGCGACTTGGAAAGATTGGAATCATAGAAAGTTCTCCCAAGTCTTAGGATAGGTATTTAATTTCGAGTTGCAAAAGTAGTTTTCGAAATCATAAATTCAAAAACATAGCTCTAAGCATTTAAGTTCGTTGAGAAAAAAGATTTTTAAATCAGGTATCTTCACAGGATAATTTTGAAATTACCTTGTGAATAAACTAAAGATCAACTAAGAACTTACCCCATCAGCAACGCATCTTTATCCTCCAAAAAATGTAAAACATTAAGGAAAAATTAAATCTTTGTTAAAATTAGGTGGGTTTGGAATAGAATTTTATATTTGGTTTTTCTTTTCCAAAGCGTCTGAAGCAACTAGCTGAAACATTACCCTTATCTTCCTAAAGCCCGAATTGAATCGGCACTAAACATACTATGAACATTTATTTTCCCTCAAAGGCAGGGGTGATTGGTTCTAATTTTGGTAGGTCATACTGTTAAATTCTTGTACACTATCTGCGAGCTTGCAGGACGCTTCTCCCCCGCTGGCGGGGGTTGGGGGGTGGAATACACGATTTTTTTTCATTTGATCTTAAATTCCACCCCCCAGCCCCCGCCAGCGGGGGAGAGGCGTCCTACTAGCTCGCAAACTTTCTGCAAAAAAGAAGCATAAAAAGCCTGTGAGTTAGAACCAATCACCCCCGCCTCAAAGGGTAAATTCAATTTCCCAACAAAATGATTTGGTTTTTGCACAAACGAATATTGAACTAATCTAAACTGTTTAAAACTGTGGATCAGAATCGAATGATAAGCCGCTTGAAGATGGCTTTTTCCCAAAAAAATAAAACAAAAATACTAGCAGGTACCGGTATTATCTTATTCATTGTAGCATTAGTTTCGTACTTGTTAGTTGGCTACCAAAATAGGCCCCAAATGTTAGCTTCCAATTCAAAAGCTAATGTACAACTCTCTGCCTTTCCTGTTTTTAAATCCAACATAAAGTACGGATTCGTCTTAGATACTTTTCACGTAGCGATGGGAGAAATCCAACCCAATCAATTTCTTTCTCAAATCTTAGATGAACACCACGTGGAGTACCAAAAGATTGATGCGCTTCAACGCAACACCGTAGATGTGTTTGATGTGAGAAAATTAAGATCGGGAAAATCTTATACGATTTTAGCGAAAGATGCGGAAAGCCCCGCACAGTATTTTATTTACGAACCTGATGTGTATGGATACGTAGTTTATGACATCGAACGAGGAACAGCTGAGTTGGTCAAAAAAGAAATAACTACAGAGGTCAGGGCTGCTTCGGGCATTATTGAATCGTCGCTGTGGCAAACTATGGTGGACAACGATCTCAGCTACGATTTGGCATCCCGACTAGAGGATGTATTTGGATGGTCTATAGATTTTCACCACATTCAAAATGGGGATCGCTTTAAGGTAGTGTATGAGCAGAATTTTATTGAAGGAAAACCAGTAGGTGCTGGAAAAATCCTCGGTGGATACTACAAAAACTACGATAACGAATACTACGGTATTTATTTTGAAAATGAGAAACACAAGGGATATTACGATTTGGAGGGGCGACCGATGAAAAAGAACTTCCTAAAGTCGCCCGTAAAGTACTCTAGAATATCTTCCCGATTCAACCTAAACCGCTTTCACCCTATCCTCCGAAGACGTAAGGCACACCTAGGAACAGACTACGCTGCACCTTACGGTACGCCTATTTTGGCAGTTGCCAATGGCGTAGTAACTAAAGCAAGTAGAAGCCGAGGAAATGGAAACTACGTAAAAATCAAACACGATAAAACTTACCAAACGCAGTACCTCCACATGCAGAAATTTGCGAAAGGGATTCGACCTGGTGTCCACGTCAAGCAGGGGCAGGTGATCGGATACGTGGGCGCTACGGGACTGGCAACGGGGCCTCACGTTTGTTTTAGATTTTGGAAAAATGGAAGGCAGGTAAATCATCTGCGACTGAACTTTCCGCCACCCGAACCAATGCCACAAGCGGACATTCCTAGGTTCAACGAATCAAAAAATAAAATCGTAGCGCAACTCAATAGCATTCAGTATAAGCCAAAAGTCAAGGTTGCTGAGTCGGACGAGTTATCAATAGAGGACAAGGTAGGAAAATCCAATCCTTGATGCTGCTCATAACTCTATCCCATTTGTAAATACTTTGTTTTTTGAAAAAATAGAGTAGAGGGTAATGATAGCTTGCTACTCGCTGATTCAAGCCCCTAAGGCAATCAGCCCAATGGCGGCAATGGCTAACAAGACTCCTAGGACGTTCACTTTCGATAATTTTTCATTAAAAAATAAGTAGGCGATTAAAGCCGAAAGGGCAATGATCGAGATATTATTGTAGGGAAAAAACTCCGACCCTTCCCAGCCTTCCTCGATGGCCTTCATAATCAAATAAATGGAAAAGAAATTGGGGATACCCAGCAGCATACCAGCTATGATATTCTTGTAGGAAAACCGTAACCTTCCAGTAATCAAACCAGAGATCACGGCTACTAATCCCATTGTACCAGCAATGAGAAAAAGAGTGGCCGTAAATTTGATACCTCCCGCTTCTCCCAAAATCCTAACTTGGACATATTGCAAAATCGTCTCAATGCAAACGGAAATTAACAATACAGTTACGGGCAGGATCAACATCCACTTCGGTAACTTCTTTACATTCAAATAATCATCTTTTTGCGGTAGGTTGGTCAGATAAATAGATAAGAGTCCAGCCAGCAGTCCGATGACTTTCCATACATTGACGTTCTCGTCGTACATCACAATCGCAATGGGTACAGTAAGAATCAATGACATCTTCTGCATAATCGTGGTCAGCGTCACCCCAAACTTTTGAAATGTCAGCGCCACCACATTGAACCCAACGATAAAGATTAACCCTAAAAATAGCGCATAGGGAAACCACGCCGTTTGGTGAACATTGGATTCAATAGGACGCTCGCCCAACGTCAAGGCGGCCATCCCAACGCAGACAAAATAATTAACAACAATAGCTTGTAGGGTATCCACCCCATAACGTGGAAAGGTCTTGAAAATAAAACCAATCAAGGTATTGGTCAAAATGCAAATGACTAAAGTGATGATGGATTATAAATTATGATTACCCCGAAACCTCGGAGGATTATAAATTGGGAAATTTTCAATTTCTAACTTTCAATTTTCAATTCCTCTAAAACTTCGTCCACTTCGTTTTGCTCTTACTGGAGGCTACTACTTTTTCGATGAACTGCATACCTCTGACCCCATCATCTACCGTCGGAAAATCCGTATATATTTTCTTTGGTTTTTTTCCAGACAGGTGTGCTTTTACACACATTGCAAAATTTCGGTAAATATTCGCAAATGCTTCGAGGTAGCCTTCGGGGTGTCCCGCTGGCAATCGTGTGTGCGCAAGTGCTTCTGGATATAGTTTTCCGACGCCCGTGCGCATTACCTCCATCGGCTTATCTAACCATTTTACGACTAACGTATTGGGTTCTTGCTGACGCCATTCCAGTCCGCCTTTTTCGCCATATATCCGAATCTTTAGATTGTTCTCCTCCCCTGCTGAAATCTGACTGGCGAAGAGGATACCTTTTGCTCCGTTATCAAATTCTAACAATACATTCCCATCATCATCTAAAAGTCTTCCCTCTACTAAGATGGAAAGATCCGCACACATTTTACTGATCTTCAATCCAGTAATGTACTCTGCCAAATTCTCGGCGTGGGTACCGATGTCTCCCATTGCACCAGCGATGCCAGATCGCTTAGGGTCAGTTCGCCAAGCAGCTTGTTTTTGTTCTGTTCCTTCCAGCAATGTAGATAACCAACCCTGCGGGTACTCGACTACGACCTTACGAATGTTACCGAGTTTTCCTTTGGCAATCATCATTTTCGCCTGTTTCACCATTGGATAGCCCGTATAGTTATGCGTGAGCGCGAAGACAAGCCCCGTTTTATCCACCAATTTTTTCAGGGCTTTAGCTTCCTTCAAGTTAAAAGCTAGGGGTTTGTCGCACACCACGTGAAAGCCATTTTCCAACGCCAATTTAGCGGGGCCGTAGTGCATGTGGTTGGGCGTGACGATGCTGATAAAATCCATGCGTTCTCCTGCGAGCAGTTGTTTTTCTTTTTCGATCATTTCTTGGTAAGTACCGTAAACTCGGTCGGCAGGTAAGTACAAATCTTCACCAGAGAGCTTGGATTTTTCGGGATTGCTGCTAAAGGCACCACAGACCAACTCGATCTCGCCGTCCAAGGCTGCTGCCATGCGGTGCACAGCGCCAATGAAAGCACCTCTTCCACCTCCTACCATCCCCATTCGGATTTTTCGTTTCATATTTTTAGTTTTAAAATTAGGATAAATGTGTTGGTGTAAATATAATACATAGCAGCGAAGCACCAAGTAAAATCAAAAAATAAGAATCCTTTTGTTCTATTTTTTGGGTAACAGACTAGCGGGTTATCTACCATTTCATCCATTCGATTCCCTTTTTCATCTATAAAATCAACTTCATTCAGTCTGGTTTCCACACTTTTGGCAGCGTTTGAATGAAATTTTAAAACTCAAAGTCTTACAGTATTTTACACTAAGACTTTCTAAAATCTTCTAATCATGCAAAATTACATTTATGAAAATCACAACACGAAAGCATTTTACAACATGGCTTGGATCACTTTCGGCATCGCCTCCATCGGAATGGCGGTTGGATTATTTTACTTGGATGCGAGTGTAGCGATGAAAGGATTTTTGACAATGTCCTATATCTTTTCGGTATCCTCTTGTTTTACAGTTGCCAAAGTGGTGAGGGATAAACACGAATCAGATAAATTTTTAGAAAAAGTAGAAAAAGCAAAAACGGAGAAATTTCTCGCAGAGAAGGTGATTTGAGGGGAATTGATCGCTTTGGAATAGTTCACTAATAAATTTACATTTTCTACTTGTTCTTTTTCCTTTCTGCTGCGTTGGTCCCGAGTACTCGGGACGCCGATGCCCCGCATCGCCTACGTTTTTCGCCTTGCATAAAGAAAAAATAACTGCGCATAAAATGTAAATTTATTAGTGCACCATTCCTTTGCTGACAACTGACGGTGGACGATATGAATTTCCATCCACCGTCAGCAAGGCGACCGTCGCTCGTTCATTGTTAGTCATCCTTCACTCCACAATTTCCATTTCTACTCTCCTATTCTTTTGCCTACCTGCTTCGGTATCATTATCAGCGATGGGTTGAGTTTGTCCAAACCAAGTAATGATAAAGCGATCTTCGGTAATTCCTTTTTTCAATAAATAATTTTTGACTGCTTCTGCTCTTTGTTGAGATAATATCATATTACTTTCGGGACTACCAATATTATCGGTATGTCCTGCGATACTCAACTTCCATTCGGGATGACTGATTAATAAATTTGCCAACTCAGTCAAAGCCCCTAGGGAAGTATTTCTGATTACCGCTTTATCAGTTTCAAATTCTAAATTGTCAAAAGCCCTTTTGATTACTTTCTCCTCTTCTTTCGTTAGCTCAACTTTTTCAACTACCTTTTGGGGTGCTACGTACTCAAAATAAAATGTTCCTGATACGTTGTATTTAGCGACCTCAGGTAAATCAAGTAACTTTACCAGCATCGGTAATTCCAAAGTTGGAGTCACATAGAAAGGAACACTAGCCTTCTTTTTATAAAAAGTATAGTACAGACTCAGGTGGGTATTGTGTAGCACATCATTTCGATTATTCACATTATTATTGGCATCCCATTGATAGGAATCCACTTCATCAGTCCCCATAAAAGAAAGGTTATGTGCTAAAGAAACAGATAGGTTATTATTGATTTTCCAACTTGCACCTGCGCCTACGTGGTAAACAGGTGTTATTTGGGAAGATTCGTTGACCCTCGTTTCGTAGTTACCGTCGAAAAAAGCGTTTAAGTTTTCAGTACCTCTGTCCTCACCATTAGGCCCTAAAAGATTCACCGAAGAAAAGTCGTAGATTTCCCCCGTAATATTCGCAGCGTCAACTGCCGTCTCGTAGCGCATCGCCCCCACTCCCAACTGAATAAAGCCATCAAAGTCGCTTTTGTTATTTATCCTAGGAATCTGGGAAATAGTAAACACTCCGAATAAATTAGCCTCAATATAGTTCGTTTGGTAATTCGCAAATATCTTGTTATCAATTGTATTATTGTAATTAATGGATGGATTTCTTGTACCATTCCAAACGGGATGATTTAACCAATTGTCACTCGGTGCCTCATCCATTCCCCGAAGCCTTCCCATACCTAGCTGTAATTTTCCGGCTACCCAGGGAGTAATATACTTTTGTCCAAAAAAACCAAATCCGAAACCACTTTTGGAATCTACCTCTCCGTTCAACTGTACTAAGCCTTTGGTAGCACCAATAGTCCAGTTTTGAACCAATGAGTCATTTTGTCCTATTGCTAAAAAACAAAGTAATACATTTACAAATACTAAAACTACATTTCTCATATGGCATTTACTTCAAAAATATTTTACAACAAAACATTTACAAAACACAGGCTATCTAAGCCTTTCACCGCAAAATGTACTCATCAGAAAAATCAAAATTCATACGTCAGTTGGGTTTGCCAAGTTCTTCCGTTTTGAGGAATAGCATTGGGGATAAATGCGCTGCCCGATGGATGAATATAATACTCATTCAAAACATTATACGCACGTACCGAAAAAGCAAAATTATTTAACCAATGCGATTCCTCTACTTTAGGTCGAACTAAAAGATTGGTATTCAGTAGAAAATAAGAAGACGTAAATGTTTTATCAAAATTCAATCGTTCTCCCTCGTATTGTCCTTCGAAGAAAAAACTAAAATGGCGGAAAAAAGGTAAGGTAACACCAAACTTACACAATGGGGATGGCCAATTAATTTTATCTTTTTGATCAAATTGGAAATTATAATTAAAATAAGATCGAATGCCTTTAGGTAAACTAATTCTAATTTCTCCCTCCAAACCCGTGACGGCAATGGTGCTATCATTTTGTCGGTTTATCATCGTTGTTTCGTTCCAGATCAAATCATTTAAAGCTTGATGATACAGCCCTAAATTTAAGTCTAAGTCTTTTCCTATCTTTTGACTAATGCCCAGTTCGAAGTTATCAGAAGTTTCGGGCATTAAATTCTCATCAGGATTTGGATTAGGTGCAGCTATCAGATTATCCGTGATGACGACGTCAGTTTCTCGAATAGTAGGCAGCCGATAACCTCTACTGTAGCTAAAACGGAAATGGGTCTTCTGCTGGAATGGAGTAAAACGAATCGCCATTTGGGGAGCAAAAATAGGTTGAGTTTGAGCATTGATTTCTACTCGCGCTCCGAAATTTAAAGTTAGCCATTGGCTTACTTTTAGTTTATCTTCTACAAAAAGACCAACAGACCAATACGAAAAATCATTATTGAAATTTTCTTCCTTAAAATCTACGTAATCCAAAATATCCTCTTCAAAATCAGTAGTCAAAGTATCAATACCGTCGAAATGAACCAACAATTCGTTATCGCTTTCAAATCTTGAAATCGGCAGTAAAACTACTGACGTGCCGAAACTTAGTTCATTACTGGGAAGTATTCGGAAATTATGGCGATAGTTCAGTCCTGCCCAAAGGTTTTGTTGTTTTGGGCGTTCAAAATATTCAATGTAGCCAATGGTATCCTGCCCTATGGAATCTATAAATATTTCGGTATCTCGGAAAATCTGTTGGCGGGAATCATTATTATAATTAAAAAACACACCTAAATCAATGGATTGCCGAGGACTTAAAGCTGCGGAAAAATGGGCATCCAAGATAAAAGCATCTTCCTCAAAATTACCTTCCACATCTAAGGCTTCCTTAAAAATAAATTGTGTAGAGTCGATAAAAAACATGGAATCAATTGTCAATGCAAAAGGATTGTTAGGAACTGAAGGAACAGCTTCCTTGCGCTGATAATAACTAGCATTTAAAGAAAAATTTCCAAGATTAAATCGAATACGTGTGCCTCCGAAGTCACTTGATTCCTTAGTTAAAATTTCATCCTCAGGAAAAAATAATTCCTGACCATTGATACCTGCCAATCTTCCCGAAAAACCAATATTGGCCTTTCCGATGGTTTGAACGACAGCAAATAATCAGTCTAACTCGCCGTATCTTCCTGTATCCAAGTTAAGCCGTAATCCTTTCTTAGGTAGCTTTGTATTAATTTTGATTACCCCTAGCATGGCGTTGTTTCCATTTTCAATTGGACTGGCATTTCGTATAATAATCACCTCCTCAATGTCTTCCATATTGATTCCCCGAAGATCATAACCCGAAGGTGCTTGACCCGAAAATGGATTATTCAACGGAACATCATCTAGCAATATTTGTATTCTTTGATTATTTTCGGCGGTAGCACTTGGCGTTCTTATCCCAACTTGGGTAAAAGTCCGATCATGGGAAATAAATACACCGGGAACTGAAGCGAGTAACTCATCGAGATTGTCATAACCCCGTGCAAAGATTTCCTCACTTGTGATAATGGTTTTGGAGTCCGAAATGTCAAGATCAAAATTTGTAGATGTAATGTTTTGGCTTGGTAGTTTCCCCTGTAAAAGTTGAACCGTGGAGTCAGGTACTTGCGCCTTTAGATGATACCAGCAGAATAAGAAAAAAGATAAAAGTAGCGTGATTTTTATTTTC